>OMWF01000218.1 GCA_900314665.1 uncultured Actinomycetes bacterium | reverse complement strand
AGTGCCGCCGCGCCCTCGAAGAGCCACGGCTCGGCGGCCACCAGAGCGGCTACGTCCCCGTCGTGCTCCTCGAGTAAAGCCTTCGCGGCCTTGACACTGCGGGCACCAGCAGACCTCAGCGCGAACTCCACGCGCTCGTCCGCCATCTGCTGCTTGAGCTGCGCAATCTCCGCGTTCAGCGCTTCGGTCGCCTCCGCCGTCTTGGCCGCGCTCGCGACCTTGCCCTGGAGCTCCGTGATCTGGGCATCCTTGGCCCTCAGCGCCGCCCGGTAGTCGGCCGCGCCGCCGTCGGTGCCGCCGCCCGTCACCTCTTGCGCGCCGTCCGCCTGGGCGTCTTGGTGCCCTTCCTGGAGCGCCTGCTCGCCCTCGTGCCCTTCGCCTGCCGCACCCTGCGCCGCCTTGCCATCGAGATCACCGCCCATCGTTGGACCCCTTTCGTCCGAGCGGGCCCGATACGTGAGAAATGCCCGCACCATTAGGTACGGGCATTGTCCGGTGGTGTCACAAGCGGAAGAAAGGGGCTGATTAAACGAGCAGGTATGATGTCGGGTGGATATGAGCCATCCAACCAATCGAGGCTCTAGCAAGGAGATGACCATCCATATGAGGCGACTCGATGACATAGACGCGTTTTGGAGCAAGGAATGGAGCAACGCCAACGAGAGTGTGGGGCATAGAGGGTGTATTAGGTTCACGGGCGATGATGTTCAACTCGTCATGCCCTTCTATCAGACAACCGGCCTTCTAACGCAGGTCAAAACGAAAGAGGGCTACGAGTACCTCGCAAGCCCATTCTTGTATGGGCGGGCAGAAGATGGCCGCTACATCGTCGTCGTAGGCGCATCCTCAACGAGGAGCCCTTGGTGGATTCGCGGAAGTGCGCTTCTTATAGCAGAGAGCGCGTTCGAGCCCGTAAGACCCGTTGAAAGCGTCCGCATAAAGATGATTGGGCTCGACCAGTGGCTGAAGACAGATGATGCTGAGAACGTAAAAGCACAGCAAGATGAGCGCACCACATTGTTCATGGACGGTCTGGTCCGAATTACCAGCGAAAGCGCCGAGGAAACCGAGCAACCCGAACACTCGAAAGCCTCTATTGTGATTGAGCCAAAGGGGGAGATGGGCTTTTGCGATGTGATTGACGTCGCGAGCAGGCTCACTTCGTTCGTGGGCTTCTGTTGTGGATTCGACGCCAAGATAACAAACATGACCATCAACTTCATGGACAACCCCACTTCGGTCCAATGCTACGTTCCCTTCGTAACTGGCCGGGAGCCGAGGGATTACCAGCTCGACTTCATACCGCTTACGCGTGAGAGGCTAGATAGCTATGTCGAGGCAGGAGTCAGAGCATGGCTTACAAGCGAGGGGGAGCTCGTGACCCCACGCGCGATGCTCGGGGCATTGGTATCGGAAAGATGGTCGTTGCCACTCGACCTCAGGTTCCTCACTGCAGCACAGGTTCTGGAAGTGCTAGCTAAGGAATCCTTGGCGAGCACAGAGGTAGACGTGGAGTCTAGTAGCGAAGACAACTACGAAGAGATGCAGAAGAAAACGCTCAACGCAATTCCTAACAAGGCATTGCGGACATGGGCGAACGATCATCTCAAGAAGAAACATGCGAGAACGGGCCCTAATCAGGAGCAGAGGCTCAGGAGACTACTCGAAAGGTAAGAAAGGACGGTGAAAGAGCTGGGAATCAGCGATGTGGATGCTTTCATTACCCATCATGTGGATTCCAGAAACTATTACACGCATCGTACCAAGCCTGGAGATGGAACGCTCTACGGTTCCGCGCTCAATCGGCACTATGAGGTCGTATTGCTGCTATGCCAGTATGTCATGGCCGACCTGTCGGGAATACCGGAGGGAGTCGTCGCAAGGTCCTATCAAGAGTCCGGCTACGGCAAAGAAGCTCGCGAGAGATATGCGGCAATGGAGGCAGCGGCGAGACAAGACAGGAATCCAGAAGAGCGGGATGCCAAATCCCAGAGCGTGGAGGAAGACTATTAGGCCCAGAGTCGCTAGCTGGAGAGTCTGAAGTATGCCAGCAAATCAACGAGGGTCGTCGAACATCTTGCTTGCTTCTCTAGGTTGCTTGCGATCTCCTCGTTGATACCCTTTCCGGTGCGTTTCGACAGGAAAAATGACTTCTGCTGGTTCTTGCAGCATTCTAGGTAGTAGTCCCATCGGGCGAGTACCCACCGCTCAAAGTCATCTTTCTCTGCCCGGTCTTGGAAGACGGGAATCATTGTGCGAACGCGCTGCAGGTCCCATTGCGCCGTCTTGCCTTCCTTGCTTTCATCCAGTTCGAAGGAGATGAGGACATCCTCAATGGAATTTGCGAGGTAATAGCCGTAATGGATTACGCGGGAGAAGTCCCAGAAGTCTCGCGAATCGCCAATGGTGCTCCAAGTGGGGGCTGGTATCCATAGATGATCGGAATAGGCGCCGTCTATGAAGCACAACATCGTCTGATGATAGTAAAAGCGGGCCTGCCACCAGTGGGGATGGTCGAAGAATGGGCTGGCGAGCATGAAGTACTCGCAGGCGCCCTTGTCCTCTTCGTACTTTCGCACGAACGTGAACTCCGGGAAGTCCTCGTGGTAGTAGCTGTAACCGCCGCCCTCGTCGTCACGGGGCATCACTGGCCAGGTACGTTGCCATTTTCTGGAGTCTTTGAGCAGCCTGGGCAGCCGTTCGAGCGGCGTCTTGTCGAGACCGAAATGCCTGCGCCACAGTCGCTCTGTGGCAAGTGGCGAGGCCGTTGAGTCGACGGGAACGTTGCTGTCCTGTTCACGGGAATAGATCGTTCCAGCACGCACTACGGTCTTGCCGATGGTCTTGCCGTTCCGCTTTTCAGTGTACGTGTAATCTGCGTTGAGCCGGTATGGAACGCCCTCATCGTCCGGCTCTATGATGATGGTGTCCACGCACCCATCCTCGAGAAAAGTGCTCACGACGCGTACGGGGGGAACGGCATCGGCCCAGCGCACCTTGTGGAGCATGTCATTGAGTTGCTGGGTGTTCATGCGGTTATCAGGATGCTGGTTGAGATCGTAAACGGTGTAATCAGCACTCTCGTCTATGCCGATGATGAGAAGGGCGACTTCTCCCTCAGGGTTGTTAGCCAGGCAGATTATGTCATGGAGCAACTTGGCCTTGTCGCGATGCCATTCCCTCTTGAAGTCCCAATAGGGCCCTTCTTTGTGAGTGGAGGTGAGCCCGGCAATAAGTGAGGGAAGCTGGCCATCGTTCTCGTATCGAAGGCTTTGCAAGCGGGGTCCCATCTATGGTTGGCAGAAACAGTCTCGGAGTATGGTTTCAGTCATCTTGAGCAACTCGCCACGCGTGTGATCATCTGTGATGACCTCGTACTCAAACCGCTTACCACCAAAGTGCCTATTGTTCGCAGGAATGAATGCCTGTTCCATGAACTCGCGCCGGGCTATGAAACCTGGCTCCTGCGCATAGCCTTGCCCCTTTGTCTCCACGATGAGCACCTTATCGATGCCTGATTGTGAGCGATGCACGATGAGGAAGTCCGGTGTGTACTTGCCGACCTTCTTCCAGGTGTTCCCAGTCTTCTTGAAGCAGTCGATGCGAAAGTCAGCGACCGCGTTGTCACCGTTGTAGTAGACCTCAAGGCCCAGATCGTCGATGAGATCGAGGCCCATCACCATCTCGTAGAAGTCCTTCTCGAACGTGCTGTCGAAGCGATACGGGATGTATTGGTAGGTGTTCATGACCTTGGGGGTTAACCCCTGCCCCGCAAGAAGCTCTTGCGCGATGTCATCCTGGCCCTGTGAAACGAGCGCGTCATATGCCCGCTGTACGCCAGCGGGGAGCTCGGCGTCGTCGGCGGCGAGTATCTGCCCCTCGCGCGCCTCGTCGGGATAGAACTTCTCTCGAGGCACATCGAAGACGGGCTTCAGGCTCGCCTCGTTCACGAAAGAGGCGAGGGCCACGTCGCCTACCTCCTCTATGTCGATGTGAACGTCCCTCCGGGGATAGAAGAGCGAGCGCACGATAGATCTCGCGCGCATCTGGTCGAACTGCGACGAGTAGAGACGGCCTCCATTACCATCTGCCTCGGTCAGATGCTCAAAGAGCTTGCGCAGCGCCGAATCCCCTTCGTCGCTGCTCGCGAATGAGGAGAGAGATTCGGGCACGCAGCCGGCCTCGTTGAGCAGATCGTGCTTCCATTTGCGATAGGTGACTGGGAAGCGGGGAACCTGGGCAACAGCATGCTCATACGTGGTGCTTTCACCGCTGAAGTCCAGGTTCTCAATCGACTCGACGGACACGTCCGTCCGGCTCTCCTCAGCGGCCCCCGCTATGCCGGCGCGGATGTCGGCGGGAGGCAAGTCGCTCATGCGTGTCTCGCGCGAAAGCTCGAAGCGCACGTGCTCGATGCGAGGAAGGCTGAGCACCTTCAGGCGGGAATGGCGCTCCACCCCCTTGTCCTCGATGCCTGTCTGGAAGGTCTTCAGGTCGATGCGCTGGCTCTCGTCGAGCTGCTTCACCAGGTGCTCGGAGTTCTTGTCGTTGAGCACGATGAGGGCGGTCTCGTCATCGCCGTGAACCACCTCGCGCAGGCAGCGGCAGCTGGTCTGTAGCACCATGTTCCTGCTGCAGTCCCCCTCCTGCGAGAGTACGACGCCCGCGAGGCTCCGGCAGTCCCAGCCCTCCTTGCCAATCTGGGCGAGCAGGATGACGCGCTTGCGCGAGAGCTCGCTGTCGAGCATGGCGAACTGCACGCCCCACTCCGCGGAGGTGGGGTACTTGCGCTTCCCGGTGCCGCCGCGGTGGTACTTGAGGATGGCGACGTCTGGGTCGATGCCGCGCTCGCCCATGATCTCGGCGACAAGCGGATAGACCTCTTCCTCGAGCTTCGTGACCGTGCCGCAGAAGATGGCGAGCTTCGGAACGGTGCTGTTCGCATAGACAAGGCTTCCGTAGTCGTCCAGGAATCGGTTGACGCCATAGCGGATGATTTCGTCGCTAGTGCCGTCTACGGTCTTCACGGTGGGGCGCTTGAGGAAGTTCCCGATGCCGGCGGCGAGCGGGTAGTAGTCCACGACGTTGGCCATGAAGCCGCTCTTGAAGCCGGAGGCGCCGCTTATCTCGACCTTGGCCTTGCGCTTGAGGTAGGGCGTGCCTGAGAAGCCGAGGACGCAGTTGACGTTACCGGTTTTGGTGGCCCAGTTGCTCACGACGGCTCTGAGCTTGATGTCGTCGTTCTGCGCATGATGAACCTCGTCGATGATGATGGCGAGCCCCGGAATCTCCCCGATTATCTCGCGCAGCTCGTTCTCGATGCGGCTTGCCTCGTCCAGCTCCAGGTCGAGTTTGAGCGCTCCGGCCTCGTCGGTCTCGACCTTGTTGAGGATCACCTTCTCGGCGTTGGTCACGAGGACGAGGCCGGAAAGCGTGGCGAACGGCTGGTGGATGGCCACCTTCTGCACGTTCGGGTTCTTCGCCCGATTCGACTTCGCCTGGCTCTTCTGCTCGTCCAGCACCTCGAAGGAAAGGGCAGCCTTTAGGCGAGATGCCTCCGGCTCGGGAATCACCCAGGAGGGGTCGAACGCTTTGATGGTCATCAGGCTCGGCACGACGGAAGACTTAAGCCCGCTCGGCGCGAAGACGACGAAGTTGCGCGCGAACGCCGCATTGCCCGGATCCATGCTCGAGTAGTACAGGTCGATGTAGATGAACGCGGCCATGAGGTAGGTCTTGCCCGCCCCCATGGGCAGGCTGAAGATGTAGTCGGTGTAACTTACGCCGTAGAAGATGTCGCGGAAAACCCTTTCCACGTCGATGGAGTCAGGGTCCTTGGCAATCTCCTTCAGCAGCTTCTTGGCGTCGAGCTCAGGGTCGCTCAGATATTCGTAGAGCGACTGCAGCCCGGGCCGCGCGAGCATGGCCCTTCTGAACTTCGCGCTGATGGAAAGCTCGTCGAGCTGTTCGGGCGTGAGGCTGTTGAAGGCTCCTTCGGCATAGAGCCGCCAGAGAGGCCTGCAACCATGCTTCATCTTCAGGAAGAGGTACGTCTTGATGGCGTCCACCTGCGCATCCCGCATGCGGCCCTCGCTCGCTATGTAGTTCACGAGGTAGGTTGCGGGGCAATCCGGCCGCGAGAGCCAGGCATCGCGGCTCCTCTTGATCATCGAGTACGTCATCGCTCGGGCACCGCCACGATGGCCTCGTCTCCCGCGATGTTGCGCACACGGATGCGGAGCGGCCTGCGTTCGGAGCAGACGGACCCGTCCCAAAGCTTATCGGTAGGCTTGCCGTCTTTGAAAGCGTAGCCATAGCGGTCGATGTATATCTCGGAATCGGCGTGCCAGGCGCCCTCGGAGGCGGTGCAGTCGAGCGACACGCACTCGATGAGCTCGAGACCGTCCTCGGAAACTGAAAGTGGCTTGAAGCCTTTCTTGCCCTGCAAGACGCCCTTGGCGTTGTATTCGCT
>OMWF01000083.1 GCA_900314665.1 uncultured Actinomycetes bacterium | reverse complement strand
GCCGATGGGGGTGTGCGTGGCCTCGAGCTTCTCGCGCGGTATCCCGCGCTGCTCGCACAGCTCAAAGACCCGAGCGTTCTTTACGGGGTGCCCCATCATGCCCACGTAGCCGGCCCCCTGCGCGACGCCCCAGGCCAGGGCTTCGGGATCGTGCATATGGCCGCGCGTGAGCACGCACACGTAGTCATGCTCGCCCAGCTGCCAGCCGGGGAGGCTATCGTACGAGTCCACCAGCAGGCGCTTGGCGCGCGGGAAGCGATCCTGGTTGAGATAGGTCGCGTCATCGTCGATCGCCACCACGTAAAAGCCCAGGTGCCTCGCGAGAAGAGCCAGCTCCGCACCCACCGGTGAGGCGCCCAGCACGATGAGGCGGTCCTCCGGAAAGAGCGGCTCAGCAACCCAGGCCACGCCCTCGTACTGCTCGCCGTGCATGCGCGGGCCGCGGGTGATATCGAGCATCTGAAAGCGATCGCGATGGCTGTAGGGGCGAGTAGCGACGATCTGCGCCGTCTCACGGTCATCGTCCTCGTCAATCACCAGGAAGATCGCCGGTACCCCATCGTACGAACCCTTGCCTCGACCGACGATGTTGACTACCGCAGTGTCGTTGCTGTCAACGGCCTTGACCGGATCGGTCACGATCTTGAACCCGAGCCACGCCCGCTCCTGGTTGTCGTACGCCTCAAGCGCCCGCTTAAAGACCGCGGCGTCCTCGGTTACCAGCGAGCTGAGGACCCGCTGCAGCGCATCGGGCGTGATATTGGCGTTGGCATACAGACCGCCGATGGAGAATGCCGAGGTATTCTCCGGGTCAATCTGCGGAATGCTACCCGATTCAAGGGCTTGTATCGCTGCCACCAGATCTTCTCGACGCATACGCTGGCTCCTTTCAATCGGCTCTCCTCCCCTAAGTATGCGCGGTAAATAGGGAGGGGCGCAGGCTCAACCCGGGACGAAGCACCGGCGTTAGGCGACAGGAGACGGGCCCGAAGTCCGAGTTGCCACACTTCGCGACACCGCAAAGCGAAGACGATCACGGTTGTGGGTTGAAACAAGAGCCCTGGTTGCGAGTCCCCAAACTGCTCAGAACTCGCCGTAGGCTCACGGCTCAATCCCAGCCCCCAATCGTGGTTGCATGCCACCATACAGCCTTCAGCCGTAAGCCCCCGATACCGAAGGGAGGCGAGTCTGTCGCAGATGCAGCGAGTCTCAAGGTATCGAAGACCCGCAAAGGCCACTCTGTAGGAGGGAGCCACCCCGACGACAGCTATCAGAGGTGAAAGTGGCAACACGCAGGTACAGAGACCCTATCCCCTACTTGGGATCGATGACCGTCACCCGACGACCAGCCTCATTGTCCACAATGTGGACTCGACCCTCGGCGATGAGCTGCAGCGTCGCGGGATAGAGCACGTGCTCCACGTCATGGATGCGCGGGGCGAGGGTCTCCTCGGAATCGCCCTCCTCAATCACCACCGCCTGCTGAGCGATGATCGGACCCTCGTCATAGTTGAGGTTGGCAAAGTGCACGGTCACACCGGTGACCTTTGATCCGTGGTTGATGGCGTCAGCGATGGCGTGCGCCCCCACAAAGCTGGGGAGCAGCGCGGGATGCAGGTTGACGACGCGGTCTGGGAAGGACTCGAGCAAGACCGGCGTGCATTTGCGCATGTACCCGGCCATCGCCACGTACTCGACCCCGTACTTCTTGAGCACCTGGGCGATGGCCGCGTCGGCCACCATCGGATCCTCGTAGACATCGCGCGAGAGCGACACCGTGGGGATGCCCGCTTCCTTGGCGCGCTGCAGCCCGTAGGCGTCCGGCCGCGAGCTCACCACCACTTCCACTGTGGCGTCGAGCGTCCCTGCGGCGATGCAGTCGATGATGGCCTGCAGGTTGGTTCCTGATCCCGAGATGAGAACTCCGAGCTTAAGCGCCATGCCCACTGCCTTTCTCGCATCTGTGCTGCCTCTGCACATCTGCGTCCGACTACCGGTCCCCGCAGGCACCTTTTATTGGGCGGTGCCGAGCAGAGCCCCTTGGTTGAGGTAGCGAACCCGGCCCGGCGCGTCGGCACCATGGCCGTACTGGGCGACGGTGCCGATGTGGTAGCAGGTCTCGCCACTCTGGGAGAGGTTGAAGGAAATCTTCTCCTCATCCTCCGGGGCGCAGATCACGCACATGCCGATGCCCATGTTGAAGGTCTTGAGAGCCTCCTCCTCGGGCAGGTTGGCAGCGACGGCCACATACTTGATGATGGGCGGCACATTCCAGGTGCCCAGCTCGACCACGGCCTCCATGCCATCGGGCAGGGCGCGGTTGAGGTTCTCGGTGATGCCGCCGCCGGTGATGTGGGCGATGCCGTGGATGGGCAGGTCGTCGGCCAACGCGGCCAGAATCGACTTGACGTAGATGCGGGTGGGCTCTAGCAGCGCCGACCCCAGCGACTTGCCGCCAAACTCGTCGCGCGGGCGGGTCAGCGACGAGAAGCTCTCGCGCTCCACCACGGCGCGGCGCACCAGCGAATAGCCGTTGGAGTGAATGCCGGTGGAGGCCAGGCCGATGATGACATCGCCGGGCTTGACCAGGCGGCGCGGGTCGATCATGCGCGGGCGGTCGACCGCGGCCACGCAGAATCCGGAGAGGTCGTAGTCGTCGGGCTGCATGACGCCGGGATGCTCGGCCATCTCTCCGCCGATAAGCGCGCAGCCCGCCTGACGGCAGCCCTCGGCGATGCCGGCCACAATCTTGTCGACCTTCTCGCTCTTGAGCTTGCCGATGCTGATGTAGTCGAGGAAGAACAGCGGCTCGGCCCCGCAGGCAAGCACGTCGTTGGCGCACATGGCCACCAGGTCGATGCCCACGGTCTCGTGCTTGTCGAGCATCTGGGCGATGGCGAGCTTGGTGCCCACGCCGTCTGTGCCGGAGACCAGGATGGGGTCGCTCATGTCCTTGAGGGAGCTGGCCGAGAAGAGCCCCCCAAAGCCGCCGATGTCGCCGATGACCTCGGGGCGGTAGGTGGAGTGCACGCTCTCGCGGATGGCCTCCACGGCGCGCGCGCCCTCGGAGGTGTCGACACCGGCGTCTTTGTAGGTTACTGCCACTCGATCGGGTGCGTAGGGGCGGTTGCCGCCCATGTTGTAGACCGGCACGACAGGGCGTCCCTTCTCGGCGGGAGCGTTATCGGTACCCTTCACCGCTGCCGCTTGGGCAGCCAAACGCTCGGCACGTGCGCGCTGGGCCTCCTCGCGTGCGGCCGCGTTGGACGTGGCCTCCGCGGAGGTCTCGTCATGCACGCCCTCGAGCTTGCGTCTCTTGCCAAACATAACCGCACTCCTTATCCACGCTCATCACTAGCACAGCCGCCGTGCTCAAACCCCGCGGCTGCGTCCCCCATGATACCTGCCGACGCTACAGCTT
>OMWF01000091.1 GCA_900314665.1 uncultured Actinomycetes bacterium | reverse complement strand
GCCCCAGACGGATGAGCAGATGCTCTCGTGCCCCGGGGTGGGCAAGACCAAGCTGCACCGCTACGGCGAGCGCTTCCTGCGCGAGATCGGCGCCTTCTGCATGGAGTACGGCTACGGAGGCACCATCGAGGAGAGCTGAGCGCGGTGGGTTCTTGTGAGCCCGGGCATGGCTTGAACGTCCACTGCCGGGTGTTGATAAAGTCTCAATATAAAAAAGTACCAATTGGGGCAGCGGTATCAGGTGTCTGCTTGTACAATGTTTGCGCAAAGCATCTTCTGCGGCCCTTCGGCTCCCGCCTATACGACGCCTGACCGGATGGGCTACGCAAGGGAACCGGGTGCAAATCCTGGGCGGTGCCCGCCGCTGTGAGCACGGTTCTGCTTGTCGCTCGGCGAAAGCCGGCCACTGGGGAGGGGACCCTGGGAAGGTACGCGGCAAGTGGGGAGGATGGGACGTGGGGCAAAGAGCCCACCTCGCATCCTCAGCCGTATGAGCCAGAAGACCTTCAGGGGATGTGCCATATACGAACGCGGTCGGCCGAGGCAGTGCCGGGCGCGTCCTGCCCTGCGGGAATACGGGCCGCAGCGGATTTTTGTCCGCTGCGGCCCGTTTGCTTTGCCCGGGGTAGGGGGACCTGAGTGGAAGGGGAGCGTTATGAGCAAGGCGTTCAGACGGGACAGCTGGCTCGCTAAGGTGGCGGCCGTCCTGTTCTCGGTCATCCTGGTGCTGGGGATGACGCCAGCGTCGGCACTGGCCCAGCCAGGTGGAGGAGGTGAAGCCCAACCCGCGCCGGCGGTCTCCGAAGACGCTGTCTACCAGGCGGCCGACGACCAAGTTCTAGCCGTGATCAATCAGATAGCTGCGCTACCGGCCGCCCCCACAGCTGCCGACCGGCCTGCCGTCCTGAGCGCCCGCAAGGCGCTTCTGGCCCTCTCTGATGAGCAAGAGGCGCAGGTCACCAATGCCGCCAGACTGCAGACCGTTGAGGCTCAGCTGCCCGCCTCCATCGCCGCAGCCGGCAGCTACCAGGTGCCCAAGACCATCCCCCTGGGCGAGTCCAACATGAGCTGCGTGGAGGTGGCCGCCACCGGCCCTGACGATATGCGCATGTTCCGGGTGGTCGACGCCACCCTCACCTCTGACGGCGCCGCCATGACCGCCCAGATCACGCTCTCCGGCACCGGTCAGGACGCCCTGATCGTGGGCTCGAGCGCCGCCGATGCCACTGCTGCCGAAAAGGCCGCGGGCGGCAAGGCCAGTCTAGCCAGCATTCCGGGTGTGGTGATGGGCGAGCAGATCACCAACTCCGAGGAGCGCAGCGCCTACCGCTTCTCCATCCCGGTGGCCTCACTCGACCAGGTAATCATCCTGACCTCGCACAGCGCCAGCCATGATGACTGGTACGACCGCGCCATTGTCTTCCATGCGGACAACCTCGAGCGCATCCAGGAACCCGCCACGGCCCCCGCCATCACAACCGATGCTGCGCTGCCCGCCGGCACCCAGAACGAGGCTTACGCCGCCACCTTGGCCGCCACCGGCACCGCGCCCATCACCTGGTCTGTGGCCGAGGGTAGTACGCTGCCCGAGGGCCTGGCGCTGGACGCCGCTACCGGCGCTCTCTCTGGCTCGCCCACCACGTCTGGCGACTTCTCGTTTACCATCATCGCCTCAAACGGCACTGCGCCCGATGCCTCCCAGGCCTTCACCTTGAGCATCGCGCCCCAGGCTGCCGCCGAAGTGCCTGCCCAGCTCACCTTCCGCGACCGCACCGAGTACGCGCAGGTCACCGGCGTGGACAACAAGGACGAGGCGACCACGGTCGAGGTTCCCTCTACCCACAGCGGGCTACCGGTCACCTCGCTTGCCAGCCGTATCTTCCGTGGCGCTCCCCAGCTGGTGAGCGCCACCATTCCCGGCTCGGTGGAGTCCGTCCCCTTCTACGCCTTTGAGAACTGCCCTCGGCTTACCACCGTCACCATCGGGGAGGGCGTGACGGAGATCGAGGTCAACGCCTTTGCCAACGACCCGGCCCTTACCTCCGTCGCTATCCCGGACAGCGTGACCAAAATCAGCAATAGCGCTTTTGAGAACCACAGTCCGGATCTGGTCATCACCTGCTCGCCTGATTCCTATGCCGAGAAGTTCGCCATCTCCCAGGGCATCAGGACCTCTAACAATCCGACCCGCGACAACGCTGGCTTCATCTACTCCCTGGCTGACGACGGCGCCTTCCTGAGCCTCGCCGGCTACACCGGTACTGCCGCCGAGCTGTCCGTGCCCGCCGCCGTGGAGGGTATGCCCGTGACCTCGGTGGGCTACGGGGCCTTCCGGGACAACACCGCCATCACCAGTGTGGCTCTGCCCGACTCCGTCACCTCGGTGGGGTCCGCGTGCTTCTCGGGCTGCACCGCGCTTGCCAGCGCGACTTTGCCTGCGCGCCTCACCTCTCTGCCTTCGAGCATCTTTAAGGGTTGCACCAGCCTGACCAGTGTCACCATCCCGGACAGCGTGTCTGCAATCGGCGACAGCGCCTTTGAGGGCGCCTCCTCACTGACTCGGGTCCAGATCCCGACCAATGTGACTTCGCTAGGTCGGAGCGCCTTTACCGGCACCGCGCTGGAAGGTGTGACTCTGCCTGCCGGCGTGACCAGCGTGCCCCAGGGTGCCTTTGAGGGCTGCGCCGAGCTGGAGAGCGTCACCCTGGCTGACGGCACTACCTCCATCGGCAGCGCAGCCTTCAAAGATTGCACCGCACTTGCCACCGTCGTCATCC
This sequence comes from uncultured Actinomycetes bacterium, assembly GCA_900314665.1. Taxonomy (GTDB): domain Bacteria; phylum Actinomycetota; class Coriobacteriia; order Coriobacteriales; family RUG033; genus RUG033. Next base: position 184 of record OMWF01000091.1, on the reverse strand, counting down.
CGGCCACCGTCGAAAGCATTGCCGACGATGCCTTTGCCGGTTGCCCCAACGTGGTGCTGGATGTGAGCGCCAACGAGTACGCCGCCACCTATGCGGCCGTCAAGAGCCTCAAGACCACCGCAAACCCCGCGCCTCAGGTCGCGGACGTGACCTTTGCCCTCAACGACGATGGCGTTACAGCCCG
>OMWF01000093.1 GCA_900314665.1 uncultured Actinomycetes bacterium | reverse complement strand
GTGACAGGCATGGACGACGACTCGTCTACCTCGGACTTTGCCAAGAGCTTCATGCTGCAGGCGCAGGGCACCTTCCCCAACGACAACTTCCACCTGGATGACTCCGACGACGGCACCGTTGCCGTGGTGGGTGACAACACCCTCGTCACCTACCTGCTAATTCCCGGCACCAACGGCGACTGGCACATCACGGGCGAGGCCACGGACTTCACCTACTCCGGCTGGCAGATAAGCGCCATGCCCCTCTCGATGGACATCAACGTACGCGACGCCGACACCTCCCAGCTCACGGACGCCACCTCCAAGCTCACAGACGGCGTGGACCAGCTGGCCTCCGGCGGACACGAGCTCGCGGATGCGCTTGACCTCATCAACGCTGGCGCGGGAAGCGCGGAGTCTGGCTCTGGCGAGCTGGCGAGCGGCGCAGACCAGCTTGCCGCGGGCACCAGCGAGGCCGTGAGCGGCACGGCGCAGCTCTCGGCGGGCGGCCACCAGCTGGCAGACGGCACCGAGCAGCTCGACACTGGCGCGCAGAGCGCGAAGGCCGGCTCCTCGCAGGTGGCCGATGGTGCGGACCAGTTGTCTGCCGGCACGGCGCAGGCTGTGAGCGGCACGGCGCAGCTCTCCTCAGGAGCCGCGCAGCTCTCGGGCGGCCTTGACCGCCTGGATGCCGGCGCGCAGAGCGCAAAGGCTGGGTCTTCTCAGCTTGCGGGCGGCGCAGCGCAGCTCAAGGCAGCGTTGGAGGCGAAGGATGGCTCGCTCACCGCGCTGAAGTCCGGTGCGTCGCAGGTGGCGGACGGCACGCAGCAGCTCTACGACACCCTCTCGAGCACGCTGCCGCAGCAGCTTGCGGGCATGAACGCCCAGCTCAACACCGCAAAGCAGTCGATCTCCGGAATCCAGCAGGAACTTGCCGCCATTGAGGCCTCTGCGCAGAGCATGGGCGAGCAGGGCGAGACGGCCGTCAAGCAGGCGGAGGACGTGAAGGCAGATCTCGAGGCGCTCTCGCAGGCAACCTCCGGGATGGGGGCAGCGCTGAGCTCTGCGGGAACGAGCGCCGGAACGGCTGCCGGCAAGGCCACGGCGGCCCAGGGCCAGGCGTCCCAGGCGGCGACCGACGCGACCAAGGCCTACAATACGCTCGAGAAACTCGACCAAGACAAAACGCTTAAGCTTACGGACAGCCAGAAGGAGCTCCTCGCGAGCGCCATGGAGTCTGCCAAGAACGCGGAAACCAACAGCACAAAGGCCGCCGGAACCGCCGGCAGCGCCGCGACTGATGCCTCTTCCGCGGTGACCACCATTCAGACGCTGGCCCAGGGGCTGCAGGGTATGAGCTCCACCGCAACGCAGCTCCAGACCGACGCGCAGGCGCTGAGCGGCACGCTCTCCTCGCTTGAGGGAAGTGCCACCGACGGCACGGGTATCCAGGGGATGCTCGCGCAGTCGCAGACCGTGCTCACGCAGTCTAGCGAGCTGGTCAAGAGCTCGCAGGAGATGGTGAGCGGCGCGCAGCAGCAGCTGGCGGGCGTCGACCTCACGAGCCTGAAGACGCTCAACGATGGCGCGCACCAGGTGTCTACCGGCGTCGACACGCTTGCCGGGTCGCTCCAGGCGGGCGGCGAGCTCAAGGGTGGCGTGGATGGCCTTGCATCCGGCGCGTCGAGCCTCGACAGCGGACTTGGTACGCTCGCAGATGGCGCTGCCTCCGCGAAGGACGGCGCAAAGCGCCTCTCGGCAGGTCTCGACACGCTGAGCAGCGGCTCCACCAAGCTGGATAGCGGCGCCAAGAGTCTGGCCTCCGGCGCGCACCAGCTGGATGATGGCCTGGGCACGCTTGCTGCCGGGACCTCCTCGGCAAAGGACGGCGCCAAGCGGCTTGCGGCTGGCATCGACACGCTGAGCAGCGGCTCAACCAAGCTCGACGCGGGTGCCAAGGCGCTCGCATCCGGCGCGCACGCCCTTGACAGCGGGCTGGACAAGCTTGCTGACGGCACCTCCCAGGCAGCCAACGGCAGCCACACCCTCTCTAACGGCCTCGACGAGCTGCAGGAGTCCGTCGATGGCATGGACGAGAAGGTCCTGGACGAGCTGCAGGACACCATCGACGAGAAGCTTGGCCGCGGCTACCAGCTGCACTCCTTTGTCGATCCCAGCAACACCAACGTGCGCGAGGTGCAGTTTGTCTACGTGGTTGACGGCGTGAAGAGCGCCGATGACACTAGCAGCAGCTCCGACGACCAGTCGCAGCAGGCGTCCGACGACGAGCAGCAGGACCAGTCGTTCATGGGTCGTCTCGC
>OMWF01000094.1 GCA_900314665.1 uncultured Actinomycetes bacterium | reverse complement strand
GGCCGGGTGCTGGTGGAGCGGGTGGAGAACCTCGCCGCTCCCGAGGAGTGGCGCCGCGGCTACGATGAGATCAACGAGTTTGAGGAGGACATGCGCAGGGCCGGCGTGCTTCTCGTCAAGTTTTGGATCGACGTCTCGCCCGAGGAGCAGCTGCGTCGCTTTGAGGCGCGGCAGAACGACCCCACCAAGCAGTGGAAGATCGTGCCGGACGATTGGCGCAACCGGGGCAAGAACCCGCAGTACTACGTGGCCATCAACGACATGCTGCGCCTGACCAGCACCGAGTACGCGCCCTGGCACATCATCGAGAGCGACGACAAGCGCTATGCCCGGGTCAAGGCGCTCACCATCGTGGCGGACGCCATGGAGGAGCGCCTGCGCGAGGTGGAGGAGTAACGTGAGCGGCTACGGTTGGACTACGCGCAGCTACGCCGACATCATCGCCACCCGGCGTTCCATCTATGACATCGCCGATGACCTGCCCTTTGAGGAAGCGCGGCTGGAGCAGGTCTGCGCCTTGGCCTTGGAGGCTACCCCGTGGGCGGAGGGCGTGCGCACCGGGCGGCTGGTGATTCTGCTGGGAAGGCAGCACCAGCTCCTATGGGAGCTGGCGGCTCAGGGTTTGTCGCAGATTGAGGACGCGGACGAGCGAGGGGCGGCCGAGCTGCAGCAGGAAGCGAGCGCAAACGGCTACGGGACGCTTCTCGTCTGCGAGGACGAGGATGAGGTACGCCGGCTCCAGGAGAGGCATCCGAGCAGATCCGCCCAGATGAAGGAGTGGTCCCAGCAGAGCTTGGGCATCCTGCAGGCGCACATCTGGGGCATGCTTGAGGAGCTGGGCGCGGGCGTGAGCCTACAGCACCACCCTCTGCCGGAGGGCGCGCTTACGCGGGTATGGGGGCTGCCGACAACCTGGAGGCTGGTGGCGCAGATGCCCTTTGGGTCGTTCAACTCCCTGCCTGCGGTCAAGCAGACCATTCCGGGCGCGCAGGACATCAAGGTCTTCAGATAGGGGAGGATCCTCTGCGCCGAGTGCCGGGCGCTCGGCCCGGCTTCGCGTCTCGGCCGCATCTGCCCCTTACAAGAACAACCGCGGCGTCTGGTTGCCTTGCCCGGAGTCGCCATCGATGTCGGGGATGCCCCATCCGGCCTGGTGCAAGGTGCGCTCGGCCTCCTTCTCGTGGCCGAGCGGCTTGCGGACGGGGCGCAGGGAGCCGGCGGAGAAGGTCTGCTTGCCGGGGTCGGCGTTGACGTCCTGGGTGACCGCCATGATCACAAAAGGCTCGTCGCCGGTGTTGGTGATGATGGTGCGCACTCCGGCGCGGACCCCAAAGGAGTCGCCGGGCTTAACGGGTTTGGTGTGGGTGTCCAGGCGGACCGTCCCCTTGCCTGAGATGACGGTGTACTGGGACTGGTGCGCGTCGTCGCGGGTGGGCGGCGTGTGGTGCTTGGGATGCAGCTGCAGGCGGTTGACCTCAAAGGCTCCCTCGCGGCGGATGGTGGTGACGGTGCCCCATGGGGTGGGGCGCACAAAGGCCCGCTCGACCTCGGGGGCCTTGCGCTCCTTCAGGGCGTTGACCATGGCCGGCACCTGGGAGAGCGCGTGCTTCTCGGCCACCAGCAGGGCGTCCGGCGTATCCACGATGAGCGCGTCCTTGATGCCGAGGGTGGTGACAAGACGGTCGCCTCCGGAGAAGATGGTCGAGTCGCTCGTGTCGATGGGCATGGTCTTGCCAAAGGTGCGGTTGCCCGACGGCCCGGGGACACCCAGCTCGTCCAGTTCGCTTAAGGTGGAGATGCTGGACCATTCGACCGTGGAGGCGATGACGCCCAGCTCCTCGGACGCCTGCAGCACCGCCTGTTCAAAGGAGACGGCGGGCAGGGTGGAGACGAGCTGTGCGGCATCTTCGGTGTTCCAGTGGTCGCTGCCCACATACGCCAGGAAGCTGGCCGTGTCGGCGATGCGCTGGGTGCTGTCGGGGTCCTCGCCGCCCGATTCCAGGGCCAGCCGCTTGAGCTCGCTCAAGATGAGCGAGGCGCGGGTCATAAAGGCGCCGGTATCCCACAGCCCTCCCATCCGCTTGACGCGGTTGACCTGGGCGACGGTGGGCTTGGCAAAGTAGCGCGCCACCTTGCTGGCGCCCACAATGCCCTTGATGTCGTGCCCGGGCTGGATGAGCGGGTGGTCGTTTCCGGAGTTCAAGGGCGTGGTGCCGATAAGTGCGATGAGGTCCGAGCAGGCCAGGCGGTAGGCGCGGGTGAGCGCCACCGGCCAGCGGTCGTCTTCCACGATATGGTGGGTGGCGGGCATCACAAACATGATGGCGGCAGGGTCGAGCTTGGCCAAGTACGCGGCAGCCAGGGCGATGGAGAAGGCGGTGCCGCTGGGGTAGGGCTCGGTCAGGATGTTGAGGCGCTCGCCGGAGATGATGTCCTGGCCAACCAGGTGCGATGAGATCTCATCGGCCAGGGAGGCGTCGGTTATGACG
>OMWF01000199.1 GCA_900314665.1 uncultured Actinomycetes bacterium | reverse complement strand
TGACCGTCCGCTCGTAGTCGAGCACCAGGTCCTCGAACCATATGCGAAGGACCTGCTCGCTCTCAACCGCCGGCTCGCTGGCCTTCATGGCGCGATAGTAGCGGCAATAGTCCTCTGCGTCGTACGGGAGCGGCACGGGGCAGCCTTGCGGTCGCCAGACGTACTTGTTGAGGACGAAGACGTCGCGCGGGTCGCGTGCCACCACGATGACCTTGAGGCCCCCGCCGGGAAAATAGCGATCGAGCCTGTCGAGGTTGTGTGGGAGCACCAGCTGGTCGTAGAAGGCGAGGGACTCCCCTTGCGGGCTGCCGTCGGCTCGCTCCACATCCGAGAGGACCTCGTCGATGAAGCGGCGGCCGGCCTGGTAGAACTCGTCCGGAGCGGGAAACGCCATGCGCAGCTGGGTCGCATACTGGTCGTAGCGAGAAGCCCCCATCCGCACCTTCATGTTAATGGCCCGGACCTTGTTGCGGGAGAGCTTCTCCTGCTCATACCAGAAGCCCCGGTAGGTCACCGCGGTGAGGGCGTCGATGAGCTCGTCCGCATATTGCAGGAAGCGCGGGGTGACCTTCTCGCGGTATCCGGCAAACCACAGGTGACCGTTCTCGTACAGCTCCTGCATCCGGGTGCGAAACGTGCGCAGGGCCTCGTCGCTGCGCACGGCGTTGTTTGCGCGCAGGAGCTTGTCCTCCAGGTCGAAGAGCCCGCCCGGGCAGTGCAGAAAGAGGTATTCAAACGAGCCGTTGGGGCAAATGACGTTGCTGTACTCGCTTGCCAGGTCGGTCACCGCCGATGACCCCGACCCCATGTAGCTCGCCACGGAGGCTCTGCCACGTGCGTATCCCATCAGGCGCTCCTCTCGCCAAGCACCTCGTCTGCCAGCCGGCAGAAGGCCTCTACCTGGTTTTCAACCGAGAACTGCTCGACGAAGCGGGCGGTCTCCTGCCGCCAGCGCGGGTCGGCCGCGGCCTCTGCTACTCTTCGATACGCGGAGGGCACCTGGTCAGGCGCGCTCACCACCGCCCCGAAGCGTCCCTGACCGGAGAGCTCTCGGGCGGCGCCCGCATCGCTCGAGACAAACGGCACGCCCAGGCTCAGCGCCTCGACGATGACGGTCTGGAAGCCCTCGACACGCGAGAGCGAGAGCAGGCAGTCTGCCTGCTTGATGAGCGGATAGGGATTGCAGTGATAGCCCAGGAAGTGTACGCAGTCGGCGATGCCCAGCTCGTCTGCCAGCTGTCGGGCGCGCTGCTCCAATGCTCCTTGACCGATGAAGTAGAGCTGGGCCTCGGGCTCCATCTCATTGATGCCCGCAAATCCACGGACTATCCCGAGGGGGTTCTTGTTCTCATCGAGCCTCCCCACCGCCACCACCGCGGGATGCGAAAGTGTAAGCGAAGGAGCCTGGGCCGCCTTGCTGCGAATCTCCTCAAAGGGAAAGCCGTTGTGGATGACGCGCAGCTTGGGGGCGCATTCCGGATAGAGGTCTGCGATTGACTGCCTGGTGCGCTCGGCGATGGCGACGATGGCCGCGGCCCGGTCGTACGCCTTGCGCTGCATCTCGCAGGCCTCCGGTCTATCCTCCAAGTCGTTGATGGTCCCATGGTTCCAGGAGATGAGCGGCTCGTCGTCGTAGGCCAGGAAGGTGGGGTACAGGTAGTTGAAGGCCACCACCAAGTCAAACCTATGGCCGTCGCGGACCTCGTCGCGGACCTTCTCGGGCTGTGAGTCAAGCAGGCGCCGACGGCGGTGGCGCCGCACGCGATAGAGCGGGTCTGACCTGGTCTCATCGAGCACCGGTGGGAGCACGGTCACATCGTCCGGGAGCGGTGGCCAGGCCACGTCCTCATGCGAGACCTCCAAGAGCGAGATCCTGAACCGCCCGGTCCTATGGAGGCCGTTGATGAGGTGCGAGAGGACCTGCTCGGCACCCCCGCCCTTGCTGTACGACCAGGCTATGAAGAGCAGGTCGATGGGGTGATCGTCAGCTGCCATCAGGCAGCACCTCCTTTGCGGCGAGACTTGAGGCGGGCTGCAAGCGACTTGACGATGCCCAGCACCTCACGCATCTCTCGGGTGCGCCAGAACACGAGCGCATAGCCGCCGAACCCGATGACGAGGCAGGCCACCGCGCCCACCAGAAAGCGCAGGATGGGGCCTCCGGGGATGAAGGAGACGACCACGCAGGCCACCACCGTCAGCACCACGCCGACCAAGGTGTACAAGCCCTGGCGGGCAAAGTAGCCGGCGGCGCTGCGCTTGAAGCCGTGCTTGTGGAGGATGAGTCCCTCCCAGAGCAGTGAGATGAAGACCTGCACGAAGATGTTGGCGACGAGCAGGCCCTCGATGCCAAAGAAGTAGGTCATCGGGATGGTGGTGGCCAGCAGCACGATGGTCTCGGCCAGGGCCTTGTACTTGGTCTGCCAGTAGAGGCCGTACGCCGAGATGAACGACAGCGATGCGTCTCGGATGCCGCGGAAGTAGAACCAGGCCGCAAAGAGCAGGGCCACGTGCATCGGAAAGAGGTAGTTGCCGCCAAAGGCAAACTCCACAAAGGGGGCGATGAGCGCCGCGTAGCAGGCCACCAGCGCCCCGAAGAGCATCGAGTCCACAAAGACCGAGGTCCGGTAGACCTCGTATTGGCGCTCGGGGCTGGCCTCGACCCCCATGTTGCCGATGCTCGCCACGATGGCGTCGAACATCTGGTCGACGACCCGCGCCAGGGAGTTCATCACCAGCAGGTAGTTGCCGTAGATGGCCACCGTGGAGAGCGTGGTGAGCCAGGAGAGGATGACGCCGTTGACGGGCGCGTTCACCACGCTCGAGGACTTGTGGATGACCATGCCCGCCACGTTGCGCTTGATGGTCCCCAGCACCTCGGGGTCGATGGGTTTGATGTCCTTCTCTTTGAGGTAGGGGTAGAGCCGGTTGGCCGTCACCGCCGTGGTGATGTTCATGAAGAGCGTCGAAAGCAGCATGCAGGTCAGGTAGAGCAGGTACGACCCGGTGAGCACCAGCACCGCGATCTGGGCCAGCGACAAGCCGATCTGGAATGCGTAGCGGATGAGGGCCACGATGTAGTTCTTCTGGTCGGCCGAGATGAGCGAGCCCTTGTACGAGAAGAAGTACGAGACCGACGTGTTGCCCACAAAGAACAGGAAGTACAGGCTAAGGTGCGGAATGTCGGGCGTATCGCTGATGAAGAGCGTGATGTTGGGCGCGATGATGCAGCCCAAGATGGCGATGACCACGCCGATGACGTTGTAGCAGCGCCCAAAGAGCCGCATTATCGACTTGATGGCCTCGTGGTCGTCCTCCGCCAGCGGCTTGTAGAGGCTGAACACGATGGCGCTGCCGATGCCGAGCTCGGCCAGGGCGAGAATCGAGAGGACGTTTGAGAAGAGCGTCTCCAGGCCCAGGTAGTCCTGGGAGAGATAGCGCACAAAGACCATGCGCGTGATGAAGGTGCAGAGCACG
>OMWF01000201.1 GCA_900314665.1 uncultured Actinomycetes bacterium | reverse complement strand
TTGATCTTCTTCTTGGCCACGGCCTTGCGGACCTTGTCCGACTCGCCTGCCGAGAAGCCCGACATCTTCATCGAGATCTGCATGACCTGTTCCTGGTAGACGATCGTGCCGTACGTCTCCTCCAGGATGTCGGACAGGCGGTCGTCGTAGTAGACGACCTTCTTGCGGCCATTCATGCGATCGATGTAGTCGGTGACCATGCCAGCGCCCAGAGGTCCCGGCCGGTACAGGGCGATAAGAGCCACGACCTGGCGGTATTCCTTGGGCTGCATGCCCTTGATGGTGGCGGTCATGCCCGCCGACTCGATCTGGAACACGCCGGCGGTGTGGCCGCGGCCCATGAGCTCGTAGATCTTGGGGTCGTCGAAGGGCACCTTGTCCACGTCGATGTCGATGCCGGGGAAGGTAGAGTCGTCCTTGAGGGCCGCCTTGACCGCCTTCGGGGCCGCCGCGCGATCTTTCGCCGTGGCGTAGTTGGCGCGGATGTTGGCGAGGGCCTTGCTGATCACGGTCAAGGTGCGCAAGCCCAGGAAGTCCATCTTGAGCAGGCCCATGTCGGCCACCGAGTGGCCCTCGTACTGGGTGATTTCGACGCCGCCCTTGGTGTCGAGCTTGGTGGGAACGTGGTCGTTGACGGGCGTGGGGGCGATGAGGACGGCGCAGGCATGCACGCCCTCGCCGCGGGTCAGGCCCTCGATGGAGAGCGCGGCGTCGATGACCCGCTTGGCATCGGGGTCGTTCTGGTAGGCGTCGGTGAAGTCGGGCGAGAACTGATCCTCCTTGCCGTCCTTTTTGGCAAGCACGTTCTTGAGCTCGACGCCCGGGGCGCCAGACACCATCTTGGAGAGGTTTTGCCCCATGTAGGGGGGGTAGCCCAGGACGCGGTTGGCGTCGTTGATGGCCTGCTTGGCCTTAATCGTCGAGTAGGTGATGACGTGGCAGACGCGCTCCGGGCCGTAAAGCTCGCGCACGTGCTGGACTACGTCCAGGCGCCGCTCGTCGTCGAAGTCCATGTCGATATCGGGCATCTCCGAGCGCTGCGGCGAGAGGAACCGCTCAAACATGAGGCCGTTCTCAAGCGGGTCGAAGGTGGTGATGTTCATGGCGTAGGCGACCAGGGCGCCGGCCGCGCTGCCGCGTCCGGGTCCCACGCCGATGCCGTTGTCCTTTGCCCACTGCACGTACTCCTGCACGATCAGGAAGTAGTCGGCAAAGCCCTTGTCGCAGATGATCTTGTACTCGTACTCAAAACGATCCTGCACGTTGATGCCGTTGATGACCACATCGCGCCAGTTCTCGCCATAGCGCTTGGCAAGACCCGCCTCGCACTCCTTGCGAAAGCGCTGCTCGGAGGTCTCCCCCTCCTTCAACAGAGGGAATTTGGGGAGGTACATGTGCGTCCAGTCAAGCTCGTAGCCGCACTTGTCGGCAATTTCGAGCGTGTTGTCGCAGGCCTCAGGGCACCACGAGAAGAGCTCGCGCATCTCCTCCTCGGTCTTGAGGTAGTACTCGGTGCCCTCCATGTGCTTGCGGTTAGGCTCGTCGAGGCGGGAGGCGGTGCCGATGCAGCTCAGGATGTCCTGGGTGGGGGCGTCCTCGCGGGTGAGGTAGTGGATGTCGTTGGTGGCCACAAGCTTGACGTTGTGCTTGCGGGCCAGACGCACGATCTCCTCATCGAGAGAGCGGTCGGTGAAGCCGTTGCGGAAGGTGTTTCCGTGCTCCTGGATCTCCATGTAGAAGTCCTCGCCAAAGATGGACTTGTACTCCTCGATCCAGCGCTCGGCATCGGCCAGGTCGCCGTCGATGATGCGCTGCGGGATGATGCCCTGCACGCACGCGCTCTGGCAGATGATGCCTTCGTGATAGCGTTTGAGCATGTCGAGCGTGGTGCGCGGCTTGTAGTAGTACATCTCGTTGGCCGCTTGGGACATCATCTTCATCAGGTTGACGTAGCCGGTCTCGTTCTTGGCCAGCAAGATCAGGTGATAGCGACGCTGCTTGGTGCCGCGCTCGATCTGATCGTCGGTGATGAAGTAGGCCTCGCAGCCAAAGATTGGTTTGATGGTGAGCGAGGGCTTGTTGGCCTTAACCGCATCCAGGTCCCCGGTGCGCTCCCAGATGGCGACGTCCGACTCCCACTGGGCGTGCACCCGGTCGTGCAGGGCCGCATCGGGGGCGTCCGGCTCGGGCTCCTCAAGCTCCCAGCCCTTCTGGAAGCACTCGACGTCGTGCTTCCACTGGTGCATGTCCTTCTGGGCGTCGTTGTATTTGCGACAGGCGAGGTCGAAGTTGGGGATGCCAAACATGTAGCCGTGATCGGTCAGGGCTATCGCCGGCATGCCCAGGTCCACCGCACGCTTGACCATGGCGTCGATGCGCGTGGCGGCATCCAGGATGGAGAAGTCGGAGTGGTTATGCAGATGCACAAACGTTGAGGGCATGAAGGGTATCGCCTTTCTCGCAGCTGCGGTGTTACGGCATCTACCTGCTTGTTTGACAGTGTGCAGGAGGTGCATCAGGAGCGGATGCAAATCTTCTTCTCAGCATCATACGATACTGCGGTGAGGCATTCACGAAGCCGGCGAATGCGGCTTGGCAGCGCTCTTCTCGGCCGACACTCAAATGCGCAGGCGCCTCGCCCGCTCACGGGTCGAGGCGCCTGCGTATCTCGCTTGGTCGCGGATGCCCGGCTCGGACGACCCGCACACGGTGCCCGCCGGCCAAGTGTTGTCAAAGAGTGTCAAAGAGAACCGTCCCCAGTGACACCCGGTGACAACTTTGGCAACATCCCGGCGGGATCCTACTGCAGCTCTGGCAGGCACTTGCGGAAGTGGTACCCGTAGATCGAGAAGGCCACCGCCCGGCCAAAGAGCTCGGGCTTGTTCTTGCGCGTCCAGTGCAGCAGGCCCCAGTAGTGCGTGCGCCCCTTGGAGACCACGCCCAGAAGCCAGCAGGCCTTGAGGAAGGCCTTGACGTCGGTGAACGTCAGGCGGGACTTGTGCAGGCCGGCGGGCTTGTAGTGCTCCAGGAAGGTGCGCACCCGCTGGTAGTACTGCTTGGGGCTGTAGATGCCGTGCACCACGCTGGTGTACCCGTGCATCAGCTGCTTCTCGTCCATCTTGGGAACGAAGTTCATGTCCGTGGAGGTGTTGACGCCCGAGAACTCGTCCACGATGCGGCCCTCGCCCTTGAGGCGCTCGAAGAGCTTGGTGCCCGGAGGGGCGGTGAGCAGCCCCACCATGGCGGTCACCACACCGCTCTGCTGGATGAACTCGAACATGCGGTTGAAGATGGTGGGCTTGTCGTTGTCGAAGCCCAGGATGAAGCCGCCCTGCACCTGCATGCCGTGGTGCTGGATGGTGTGGACGCAGGCGGTGAGGTCGCGCTTCTCGTTCTGGGACTTGTTGCACTCGACCAGGCAGTCCTCGTCCACGGTCTCGATGCCCACGAAGACGTTGTCGAAGCCGGCTTTGACCATGAGGTCCATGAGCTCCTCGTCGTCGGCCAGATTGATGGAGACCTCGGTAAAGAACCCGAAGGGGTAGCCGTGCTCCTGGGACCACTCGATCATCGCCGGCAGCACCTCCCGCTTGAGGAGCTTCTTGTTGCCGATGAAGTTGTCGTCCACAAAGAACACGCCGCCGCGCCAGCCGCGTGCGTAGATGGCGTCGAGCTCGGCCAGCACCTGGGGCACGCTCTTGGTGCGGGGGCTGTGCCCAAAGAGGGAGACCACGTTGCAGAAGTCGCAGTTAAAGGGGCATCCGCGAGAGAATTGCAGGCTGAGCATCGCGTACTTCTTGGCGTCGAGCAGATCCCAGCGC
>OMWF01000204.1 GCA_900314665.1 uncultured Actinomycetes bacterium | reverse complement strand
GGAACAGTCAAAACGCGATAAGTAGATAGTAGGAGGCCGTCCATGCCGCAGGATGAGAGTCCGCGCGTGCCTAAGCGCATCGCCGCCGTCATCATCAACTCGCTCAAAGGCGGCGTCGTGCCGCGCATCGGCCTGCCCTACATCACCGTGGGGCGCGAGCGAGAGATCGGCGCCCTGCTCCACGACCTCGACCTGGTCGCCGACGGCGGAGCCAGCTTCCGCTTTTTAGTGGGGCGCTACGGCAGTGGCAAGAGCTTCCTCCTGCAGACCATCCGCAACCACGCCATGGGCAAGGGCTTTGTGGTCTGCGACGCCGACCTCTCCCCAGAGCGCCGCTTCCAGGGCGGCAACGGCCAAGGTCTGGCCACCTACCGCGAGCTCATCCGCAACCTCTCCACCAAGACCCGCCCCGACGGCGGTGCCCTGAACCTTATCCTGGACCGCTGGATCTCAAACGTGCAGTCGCAGGTCACGCTGGAAGACGGCCTCACGCTCGACGACCCCGGCTTCATGGAGGCCATGGACCGGCGCATCCTCACCACCATCCGCTCGCTGCAGGAGCTGGTACACGGCTACGACTTTGCCCGCCTGCTCACGCTTTACTGGCACGCCCACATGGAGGGTGACGAGGACACCAAGGTTGCCGTCAGCAAGTGGTTCCGCGGCGAGTACCGCAACAAGACCGAGGCCCGTCAGGAGCTGGGCGTCAACATCGCCATCGGCGACGACGACTGGTACGACTACCTCAAGCTCTTTGCCGCCTTCCTCAAGGGCGCCGGCTACCAGGGCCTGGTGGTGCTCGTCGATGAGCTGGTCAACCTCTACAAGATTCCCAACGCGGTCAGTCGCCAGTACAACTACGAGAAGATCCTCACCATGTACAACGACACCCTCCAGGGTCGAGCCCACTACCTGGGGATCATCATGAGCGGCACGCCGCAGACCATCGAGGACCGGCGGCGCGGGCTCTACTCGTACGAGGCCCTGCGCTCCCGCCTCACCCAGGGGCGATTTGCCCAGGAGGGCATGACGGACCTGCTCGCCCCGGTCATCCACCTGCAGCCGCTTACCCCCGAGGAGCTGCTGGTCCTCACCGAGAAGCTGGCCGACATGCACGCCGGCCTCTTCAAGTACCAGCGCACCGTCACCGACAAGGACCTGGCCCGCTTCTTACAGCTGGAATACGGCCGGGTGGGGGCCGACACCCACCTCACCCCGCGCGAAGTGATCCGCGACTTTATCGAGCTGCTCGACATCCTCTATCAAAACCCCGGCTCGGACATCGGACAGATGCTCTCTGACGAGCGATTCTCGCAGCCGGTGGCAGCCCCTGCCGAGCAGAGCCCTGCCCCGGGCGTCCGTCCCTCAGGCACCGCCGGCGCAGGCTCGCCGACGCCCGCCGTCTCAGTTCCGGGCGCCCGCCAGCCCGGCACCAAAGGCGCCGGCCAGAGCCCGTCTGGCGCTGCCGTAGCCGCACCCCTTCCCGGCAGATCCATCGATGACGACGGGTTTGCCGAGTTCACCATTTAAGGACGTGACGCCATGGGGGTCTTTGACTGGTATGCGCCCTTTATTCAGGACTTCATCTACGAGCACGATTGGGAGAACCTGCGCTCCGTGCAGGTGGCGGCTGCCGACGCCATCTTCAACACGGATGACAACGTCCTGCTCACCGCCTCCACCGCATCGGGCAAGACCGAGGCGGCCTTCTTCCCCATCCTGACGGAGCTTTGGGAGCGCCCGCCCGCCTCGGTGGGAGCGCTCTACATCGCGCCCCTCAAGGCGCTCATCAACGACCAGTTCCTGCGCCTGGACGACCTCTGCGCCCAGGGCGACATCCCGGTCTGGCGCTGGCACGGCGATGTGGCCCAGTCCAAGAAGCAAAAGCTCCTCAAGCATCCCTCGGGCGTGCTGCAGATCACCCCAGAGTCGCTGGAATCGCTGCTGCTCCACCGCCACTCAGCCATCCACCACCTCTTTGGCGACCTGCGCTACGTGGTCATCGACGAGGTTCACTCGCTTCTGCGCGGCGACCGCGGCGCCCAGACGCTCTGCTGCATCGAGCGGCTCTCGCGGCTGGCCGGCATCAACCCGCGCCGCATCGGGCTCTCGGCCACCATCGGCGACCCCCAGGCCACCGGCGCCTACCTGAGCGCCGGCACCGGCCGCACCTGCATCATCCCCCGCATGGAGGCCCCCAAGGAGCGCTGGCGCCTCTCGATGGAGCACTTCTACACCACCGGCCCGCAAGCCCCCGAGCGCGGCCGCGACGGCCTGGGGCACGACGCCCCCGCCACCGACAGCCCCAGCTATGAGCCCCCGCCCCAAGTCGCCGCCGAGGAGGCCGTCCCCCCGCGCGACTCCGCCATAGAGCCTGAGCCGGACGACGCCCTGCCTGTGAGCGAGCCCGAGCAGCCAGCTCCGGAGAGCCCCACCGACACCGCCCCGGTCTTTGCCGATCCCGGCCTGGCCTACATCTTTGAGCACACCCGCGGCCGCAAATGCCTGGTCTTTGCCAACTCGCGAGAAGAGGCGGAGACGGTGACCACCACCCTGCGCCAGTACTGCGAGGCCACCCACGAGCCCGATCGCTTCCTCATCCACCACGGCAACCTCTCCTCAAGCCTGCGCGAGTCCGCCGAGGAGCTGATGCGCGATGAGAGCGCCAACCTCACCACCGTCACCACCGCCACGCTCGAGCTGGGCATCGACATCGGCCGCCTGGAGCGCGCCTTCCAGATAGACGCGCCCTTCACCGTGAGTGCCTTCCTGCAGCGCATGGGCCGCACCGGTCGCCGTGGCCAACCGCCCGAGATGTGGTTCCTGATGCGCGAGGAGGAGCCTGAGGCCCGCGCGCAGCTTCCAGAGACCGTCCCCTGGAAGCTGCTGCAGGTCATCGCCTTGGTGCAGCTCTACTTGGAGGAGCGCTGGGTGGAGCCGCCGCAGCTCGACGGCCTGCCCTACAGCCTGCTCTACCACCAGACCATGGCGGTGCTGGCCAGCAACGGCGAGCTCTCCCCCGCGCAGCTGGCCCGCCAGGTGCTCACGCTCGCCCCCTTCCATCGGGTGAGCGTGGAGGACTACCAGCTGATGCTGCGACACCTGCTTGAGATAGACCACATCGAACGCACCGACGAGGGCGGTCTTATCGTGGGCTTGGCCGGCGAGCGCATCACCAACAACTTCAAGTTCTACGCGGTCTTTGCTGAGGACGAGGAGTTCACCGTGCGCAGCGAGTCGCAAGAGCTGGGCACCATCGTGCAGCCGCCCCCGGCGGGCGAGCGCATCGCCATCGCCGGCGCGGTCTGGGTTATCGAGGAGATCGACTACAAGCGCCACCTCATCGAATGCACCAAGGTCAAGGGCCGAGTGCCCGCCTACTTTGGCATGGTGGCGGGCGACATCAACACCAGGATCCTCGAGCGTATGCACCAGGTGCTGCGCGAGAAGCGCAGCTACCCCTATCTCAAGACCAACGCCCTCGCCCGCCTGCGCCAGGCTCGCCGGGTGGCCGCCAACGCGCACGTCGACAGCGACCCGCTCATCTGCCTGGGCGGCACCTCGTGGTGCCTGATCCCCTGGCTTGGGACCTATGCGTTTCTCGCCTTGGAGCGCTTTCTCAAGATCAAGTGCGCGGCGCGGCTGGGGCTCAAGGGCCTCGACGCCTCGCGGCCCTACTTCATGCAGTTCACGATGAAAGCCGACGCCGCCGCCTTCTACCAGGTGCTCAGGGAGGAGGCTGCCAAGTCCATCGACCCCATGGAGCTGCTCTACCCAAACGAGGTGCCCTACTTTGACAAGTACGACGAGTTTGTGCCCCCGGAGCTCATCCGCAAGGGCTTTGCCTACGGCGTGCTCGACGTGAAGGGCATGCTCGACCGGGTGCGCGAGTGGGTTGATGGCAATGGCGGCAACAGGCGCTTCCCCACGGGACAGGGCGCAGGCCTCATCCCGCCCGCTCTGCCTTAGAACCCTGCGTAGATAAACTGCACAGGGCTGTTGAAGCCCGAGAAGACCAGGAACCAGACGAGCAGCACGCACATGCCGGCAGTCGCCGCCGCCGTGAGGAACATCGACCAG
>OMWF01000206.1 GCA_900314665.1 uncultured Actinomycetes bacterium | reverse complement strand
TCGCCGATGGCCACGCTCACGCCGCCCGCGCCAAAGTCGTTGCAGCGCTTGATGAGCCGGCAGGCGTCCTCGCGGCGGAACAGCCGCTGAAGCTTGCGCTCCACCGGCGGGTTGCCCTTCTGGACCTCGGCGCCGTCCTTGGCCAGGGACTCCTTGTTGTGGGCCTTGCTCGAGCCGGTGGCGCCGCCGATGCCGTCACGGCCGGTGCGTCCGCCCAGCAGAATCACCACGTCGCCTGGGATGGGGCGCTCGCGGCGCACGTGGCTGGCCGGGGTGGCGCCCACCACGGCGCCGATCTCCATACGCTTGGCAACGTAGCCGGGGTGGTAGAGCTCGTTGACCTGGCCGGTGGCCAGTCCGATCTGGTTGCCGTAGCTCGAGTAGCCGGCGGCCGCGGTGGTCACCAGCTTGCGCTGCGGGAGCTTGCCGGGCAGGGTCTGGTCGACCGGCACCAGCGGATCGCCCGCGCCGGTCACGCGCATGGCCTGGTAGACGTAGCTGCGGCCGGAGAGCGGGTCGCGGATGGCGCCGCCCACGCAGGTGGCCGCGCCGCCAAAGGGCTCGATTTCGGTGGGATGGTTGTGGGTCTCGTTCTTAAAGAGGAAGAGCCAGTCCTGGTCTTCTCCGTCGACGTCGACCGTGCACTTGACGGTGCAGGCGTTGATCTCCTCGGACTCGTCCATATCGGTGAGCAGCCCCTGCTCCTTAAGGAACTTGGCGCCGATGGTGGCCATGTCCATCAGGCAGATGGGCTTCTCGTCGCGTCCCAGGATGGCGCGGATCTGCAGGTACTCGTCAAAGGCGGCCTGCACGGCCTGGTCGTCGATGGTGATGCTCGTGAGCTCGGTGCCAAAGGTGGTGTGGCGGCAGTGGTCCGACCAGTAGGTGTCCACCATCTTGACCTCGGCGATGGTGGGGTTGCGTCCCTCCTCGGCAAAGTAGCTCTGGAAGAAGGTGATGTCGGCGAGGTCCATGGCCAGGCCGCGCTCGTCGATAAACGCCTGAAGGCCGGCGGCGTCCAGGTCCAAAAAGCCGTCGATGACCTCGACCGGCTCGGGCTCCGGGTAGCTTGCCTTGAGGGTCTCCACCGGGCCGAGGCTTGCCTCGCGGGTCTCCACCGGGTTGATGACGTATGCCTTGACGCGCTCGAGGTCGGCCTCGCTCACGCCGCCCTCCAGGTAGTAGAGCTTGGCGGTGCGCACGGCGGGGCGCTCGCCCTGGCTGATGAGCTGGATGCACTCGCTTGCAGAGTCCGCGCGTTGGTCAAACTGGCCGGGCAGCGACTCCACGGCAAAGACTGCGGCGCCGTTGGCGTCGGGCTGCGTAAGGCTGGCGGTGTCGGTCTGGGGCTCGCTGAAGACGGTGGGCACGCAGTCGGCAAAGAGCTTGTCGCCGATGCCCTCCACGTCGTAGCGGTTGACCAGGCGCAGCCCGGTGAGCGAGCCGATTCCCACTATGTCGCGCAGCTCTTGCAGCAGCTGCTGGGCCTCAACGTCAAAGCCGGGCTTCTTCTCAACGTAGACACGCTGAACCATGGCGGGCGCCTTCCTGCTTAGGGGATGTGAACGTGTCTCCATGATACGGCCTCGCCGCATGCCGGCGCAGGGAAAACGGCCGGGAGGCCTTCGCTTGCGCACCATCTGCGAGATGGGGACGGCGCCGGCGCGCCGACGGTGACAGACTTGGTGCAGGGCACAACGCGAGGATTGGGCGTGATGCGTGATGAGCGAGAAGGAATCCCTCAAGACCGAGCAGGACACTACAACGGCGCACAGCGGCGAGGAGAGAACCGCCCCTGGCGCCCGCGACGACGGCGGCCTGAAGGAGGCCCTGGGCGGACAGGCCCTGCGCAGCCGTGCCATCGTCCGCACCAGCGTGGTGGGCATCATCGCAAACGTGCTGCTGGCAGCCTTCAAGGCGGCGGTGGGCCTGCTCGCCAACTCCATCGCCATCGTCCTCGACGCCGTCAACAACCTGACGGACGCGCTTTCATCGGTCATCACCATCGTGGGCACCAAGCTGGCCGGCAAGGCGCCCGACTACGAGCATCCGTACGGGTACGGCCGCATCGAGTACCTCTCGGCCATCATCATCTCGGTCATCGTGCTCTACGCAGGCGTAACTTCCTTTGTGGAGTCGGTCAAGAAGATCATCGAGCCCGAGCCCGCCGACTACACCGTCGTAGCCCTCGTCATCGTGGCGGTGGCGGTGGTGGCCAAGCTGGTGCTGGGCCGCTACGTCAAGGGGCAGGGCGTCAAGTGGTCGAGCGACTCCCTGGTGGCCTCCGGGACCGATGCCACGATGGACGCCGTCATCTCCGCATCGACCCTGGTGGCGGCGCTGATCTATCTGTTTGCGGGCATCTCGCTCGAGGCTTGGCTGGGCGCGGTCATCGCCGTGGTCATCATCAAGGCCGGTATCGACATGCTGCGCGAGACCCTCTCCAAGGTGCTCGGCCGTCGCGTCGAGGCCGACAAGGCCCGGGCCATCAAGGAGACCATCAGCTCGGTGCCGGGCGTCTACGGCGCCTACGACCTGGTCTTGAACGACTACGGCCCCGACACGCTGGAGGGCAGCGTGCACGTGGAGGTGGACGAGACGAGCGACGCCCGCACCATCAGCGCCCTTTCGCGCGAGATCCAGCGTCGGGTGCTGGCCCTCGACGGTGTGTTCATCACTGCCGTGGGCGTCTACGCCCGCCCCACCGCCGACGCCGAGGCCTTGAAGCTCGAGAAGGAGCTCAAGGAGCTGGTCTTCTCGCACGACCACGTGGTGCAGCTTCATGGGTTCTCGTTCAACCGGGAGACCCGCCAGGTGGTCTTTGACATCATCATCGACTTCGAGGTCGACAGGGAGGCGCTGTACGCGCAGATTGTCTCCGAGGTCGAACAGCGCTTCCCGGACTACCGCTTTACGGTGGTGCTCGACACAGACGTAAGCGATTAGCGCCAGCGAAGTCCGGGTGTGTCAAAGAGAACCGTCCCCGTTGACATCCCGCTCCGGTCCGTTATCGCAGGCCGGGGTAGCCGAGTTGGCGCAGGGCTTCGTAGAGCACGATGGCAGCCGCATTTGAGAGGTTGAGCGAGACCACCTCGCCAGCTCTCGGGTCCACAAAGTTGCCGCAGATATCGCGTTTGAGCTCGGGATGCTGCCTGGCGTGGGCGCGATGCCACTCGTCGGCGTTTGCCAGCACCTCGTCGTGCCTCGACGGGATACGCTCGCACAGCTCGGGGTGCGCCGCCAGCAACTCTCGGTCAAGTCCGGTGCTCTCCTTGCCAAAGACCAGGTAGTCGTTCTCGTGGTAGCGGGCTTCCGAGAAGACCCGGGCTCCTGCCTTGGTCAGCAGGTGCACTGCGGGCGCCCCGCCGCCGGCGTCCGCCGGGCTGTTCCCGCTGCTGGAGAGTGCGCGGGCAGCCTGGGGGTTCTTCTCGAGAAACGCCTCCCATGAGGGGTAGCAGGCCAGGTCTAGGCTTTGCCAGTAGGCCAGTCCCGCGCGCTTGACCGCCTTGTCGGAGAGATCGAACCGAGGCGCCACCAGATGCAGCCGGGCGCCGCAGATGACGCAGGTGCGGCCGATGTTTCCGGTGTTGGCGGGGATTTCAGGCTCTACGAGCACCACGTTAAGCACGACTTCTGCCCGTCTTCTTGAGGTGGCGCTGACTAAAGGCGCGGACGCAGTCGATGAAATTGCTCAGGGTGCGGGAGTGGTTGTCGACTCGGTAGACAAAGGCGCCGCGCGCCACCCGGTCCCAATGCTCGGCTGGCACAAAGCGCACGCCGGCAATTTTCTCGCCTTCATAGTTGATGCAGGGGAGGACTCCCTGGCCGTCGGCCACAAAGCGCAGCACCGCCGCCTTCTGCTTGAAGTCCATAAAGACGGAGTCGAGCTCGCCGGGGCCCACTCCCACCAGTTCCTCGGTGCACGACACCTGCATCGGTCGGGACGAGAGCGGGTTCTGGTTGGCGTTTGTGCGCTGCGTGGGCGAGAAGACAAAGCGCTCCCCCTTGAGCTGGTGCAGGTCGATGCTGGTGCGGCTGGCCAGCGGATGGCGCTCGCTCATCCCCACGTAGAAGCGGGTGTTGGTGGTGGTAGGGATGAATCGCAGCTTGCTGTCGCGCTCGCTCCAGTCTGTGACGGGCTCCTGGGCATCATTTACCGACAGGATGAAGGTGCCGTCCAGGTCGCCCACGGTGACCAGCTCGAGCAGGTCCTTTGAGTACCCGCCGGTCAGGTCGATCTCCTTGCCGGGGTGCTGCTCGTAGAAGTCGGCGATGATGTCGTTCTCGCCGACGGTGCCGATGAGCGGAAGGTACCCGATTTTGATGACCCGCTCCTCGGCCCCCCGGCAGCGTTCGGCTTCCTTGATGATTCGCCGGTAGCTCACCATGGACTGGGCAATCAGCGGCAGGATGCGCCCGCCGGCGCTGGTGAGGCTTATCTGGGTCGCCTTGGTGCCGCGCTCGTAGAGCTTGACCCCCAGCTCCTGCTCCACGCGGCTGACGTGCTTGGAGACGGCCGAGAGCGAGGTAGCGGTCTGCCGCGACGCCTCCTTGAAGCTGCGGTAGTAGTAGACTGCCAGCACCGATTCCAACTCGACGAAGTTCATGCCCATTCCCTCCGCTCGGCCTGCCGCCATCGGGAGCGGCGCGTGCCCCCAATCCCCGTCCGTGCACCATTTGCCATGGTACCAGTCCGGTAGGTGGCTGCGCCCCTTCCCAGCCTCTGCGTTTCTGGCCCAATCACGCCGCTGATACGTGCAGGGCAAACGGCAGATGCCAATCTGTTGCCTGGCTTCACTATCATCAAGGCTTGTTGCCGATGGAAGAGGTTCCATGCACGTGCTCAAGAAGCTGCTCGGCTTTGTTGGATCCTACAAGCGAGACGCATGGCTGGCCCCGTTGTTTGTGGCCTGCGAAGTCATTCTCGACGTTCTTATCCCGCTTGTCATATCGATCATCATTGACCAGGGTATCACCCCAGGCAACTTTGACGTAGTCTACCGCTGGGGCGCCATCATGGCGGTGATGGCGGGGCTGAGCCTGGTAGTGGGCGTGATGGCCGGACGCTGCGCCTCGCATGCGGCCACCGGATTTGGCGCCAACCTGCGCCTGGCCATGTTCCAGTCCGTGCAGCGCTACTCGTTCTCCAACATCGACAAGTTCTCCACGCCCAGCCTGGTCACGCGCATGACGGTGGACGTGACCAACATCCAAAACGCCTTCATGATGCTCATCCGCGCCGCCGTGCGCGCCCCCATGAACCTCATCGCCAGCCTGATCATGTGCCTCGTCATCAGTGCGCGGCTGTCGGTCATCTTCTTTGTCGCCATGCTCGTCATCATCGTGGTGATGGTCCTCGTCATCGGCCCCATGACCAAGCTCTTCCGCCAGGTCTTCACCAAGTACGACGAGCTTAACGCCAGCGTTCAGGAGAACATCGCGGGCATCCGGGTGGTCAAGGCTTTTGTCCGCGAAGACTACGAGAAGAGCAAGTTCTACAAGGCGGTAAACAACCTTTACAAGCTCTTTGTCCGCGCTGAGGGTCTGATGGCCTTTGTAGCCCCGTTGATGATTCTCATCGTATACGCCTGCACCATCGCCCTGTCGTGGTTTGGCGCCCAGCTGGTGGTCTCCGGCGGGCTGCTCACCGGCGAGCTCACCGCGCTCTTCACCTACGTGATGACCATCCTCATGTCGCTCATGATGCTCTCCATGCTGGCTGCCATGATCATGATGAGCCTCGCCAGCGCCCAGCGTGTGGTGGAGGTCATCGAGGAGCAGCCCGACATTGCGGATCCCCAAGACCCGCTCTTCGAGGTGCCGGACGGCTCCATCGACTTTGAACAGGTCTCGTTCACCTACAAGCGCCCCCAGCCCGCAAAGCCGCCTCA
Source organism: uncultured Actinomycetes bacterium (assembly GCA_900314665.1). GTDB lineage: Bacteria > Actinomycetota > Coriobacteriia > Coriobacteriales > RUG033 > RUG033. The sequence continues at coordinate 2,498 of OMWF01000206.1, read as the reverse complement.
GCCCCGCTCGCGCCTCATGCGCAAGATGATGACGAGTCAGTCCGAGGGCGATGGCGGCCCTGCTACGGAAGCGCCTGGCCCCGAGGCCGCCGCGCCTGACGCGCCCGTCGACGACCGCACGCTGCGCGACATCGACCTGCACATCAAGAGCGGAGAGACGGTGGGCATCGTAGGCGGCACCGGCTCGGGCAAGTCGACCCTGGTGAGCCTCGTCAGCCGCCTCTACGACGCGGATGCGGGCACGGTCCGCGTGGGCGGCCACGACGTGCGCGCGTACGACACCTCCGCCCTGCGCGACCAGGTGGCGGTGGTGCTCCAGCAAAACGAGCTCTTCAGCGGCACGGTGCTCGACAACCTGCGGTGGGGCGATGAGAACGCCACCGAGGAGGAGTGTCGCGAGGCCTGCCGCATCGCCTGCGCGGACGAGTTCATCGAGCGCCTGCCGCAGGGCTACCAGACGGTGATCGAACAGGGCGGCACCAACGTCTCCGGCGGGCAGAAGCAGCGCCTGTGCATCGCCCGCGCCCTGCTCAAGCACCCCAAGGTGCTCATTCTGGACGACTCGACCAGCGCCGTCGACACTGCCACTGACGCCCGCATACGCCAGGCCCTGGCCGGGCAGATGGCCGACGTCACCAAGCTCATCATCGCCCAGCGCGTCTCCAGCGTGGAGGACGCCGACCGCATCCTGGTGCTTGACCAGGGCGCGGTGGCGGGCTTTGACACGCCCCAGGCTCTGATGGAGACCAACGACATCTACCGCCAGATCTATGAGACCCAGGCCAAGGCGGGCGGCGACTTTGACGCTCCCCGGCCCGATGAGGACCTGCTGCCGCTGGCGGCGGGCGAGAAGGGGGGTGAGCGCTGATGGCCGAGGCTAAGCAGCGGCGCGGGATGCGCGGTCCAGGCGGACCCCACGGCAGGCCTGGGATGCGCGGCACCGGTCCCAAGCTCGAGCGGGGGCGCCTTGTCCACGTGCTGGGCCGGACCCTCAAGCTCATCTTCAGGCACTATTGGGCGCTCTTCATCGTGGTTCTCGCCTGCCTGCTGGCAACCGCCCTGGCTACCCTGCAGGGAACGCTCTTCCTGCAGAGCCTGGTTGACGTATACATCCTGCCCCTCATCGGCTCCGAGTCGCCGGATTTCTCGCAACTGGCGGCGGCGCTGACCCGCCTGGCCGGGGTGCTCGCCATCGGCGTCGTCTGCTCCTACGGGTCCAACCGACTCATGGTCACCATCAGCCAGGGCACCATGCGCCGGCTGCGCGTGGAGGTCTTCAACCGCATGGAGAGCCTGCCCATCAAGTATTTTGACGAGCACAGCCATGGTGACACCATGTCCGTCTATACCAACGACGTCGACACCATGCGCCAATTCATCAGCCAGAGCCTGCCGCAGACCTTTGACGCGCTGTTCACCATCATCGTCACCGCAGTGAGCATGGTGGTGCTGAGCTGGCCTCTGGCCCTGCTCTCCTTTGCCATGGTGGTGTTCATGCTCTTTGTCTCCACCAAGCTGGGCGGGGTGGCCGGTCGTCACTTTGTGGCGCAGCAGTCGTCGCTGGGCCAGGTCAACGGGTTTATCGAGGAGATGACCAACGGCCAGAAGGTGGTCAAGGTCTTCAATCATGAGAACAGGAACCTGGCCGAGTTCGAGAAGATCAACGAAAGCCTGCGCCAGGCTGCCGACAACGCCAACTCCATCTCCAACATCCTGATGCCGGTCAACGCCAACCTGGGCAACATCAGCTACGTGCTCTGCGCCATCGTGGGGTCGGTTCTGACGCTCACCGGGTTTGCGGGGCTCACGTTGGGTACGCTGGTGGCCTTCCTGACTTTGAACCGCGGCTTTTCTCGGCCGGTGACCCAGCTCTCGCAGCAGATCAACAACATCGTGATGGCCGCCGCCGGCGCCGACCGCGTCTTCAAGCTGATGGACGAGCCGCCAGAGACGGACCAGGGCACGGTGACCCTGGTGCGGGTGGAGGAGGCCCCCGACGGCACGCTCACCGAGACCGACGAGCGCACCGGCAAGTGGGCCTGGAAGCGGCCCCTGGCGGACGGCGGCTTTGAGCTGGTCCGCCAGCGCGGCGACGTGCACTTCTCGGACGTGGACTTTGGCTACGAGGACGACAAGATCATCCTCCACGGCATCGACCTCTACGCCAGGCCGGGCCAGAAGATCGCCTTCGTGGGGGCTACCGGGGCGGGCAAAACCACCATCATCAACCTCATCAACCGCTTCTACGACGTGCAGCAGGGCACGATCACCTACGACGGCATCGACGTGCGCGACATCAAGAAGGCCGACCTGCGCCGCAGCCTGGGTATCGTGTTGCAGGAAACGCACCTGTTCAGCGGTACTGTGATGGACAACATCCGCTATGGGCGGCTCTCTGCCACCGACGAGGAGTGCGTGCGAGCGGCCGAGCTGGCCAACGCCGACGGCTTTATCCGCCGCCTGCCGCAGGGGTACCAGACCAAGCTCACTGACGACGG
>OMWF01000208.1 GCA_900314665.1 uncultured Actinomycetes bacterium | reverse complement strand
CTTCCAAAACTTGGAGTGGCCCGGCATAAGATGTGGACGGTCTGCCCTCGGCATGTATAGGTTCTGACATCGAGCGGAATCGGTCTGTGTACCAAGGTGGAGAAGAAGCCCCCCTGGAAGCCCCCGGACCCCGCCCCGGCTTGCTGCTCGACTGGGCTGCCATTACGTTGCGACGGCGCGGCCAAAGATATCAGGCATTTCCCTGCTGGAGCCACTCTTGACGCGGGCCGACGAAGGAGAACAGGCGCTTGAGGCGAATGCCGCGCGCGAGGATGCGCTCCTCGATCGTGGCGCTCTGCGGAAGATGGCCATACTTGACGGTGTGAATCACAAAGGTGAGCAAGCCGGTCAAAAAGAGGCATCCGAGGGTGGCGACCAGCACGACAAACTCAAAGACAGCACCCGGAGCGCCATTGAGGAACATGAAGGCGATGTCGTACAGCATGGCGCCACCGTTCATGACGGTGACCTCGATGCCCCATCCGCCCCAGCTGGCAAGCCACGACATGATGCCGGTGGGGGCCAGCAGCGCGCCGCTGCACCAAGACAGTGCCAGGACCGCAATCATGGGGAGTCCGGTCACTACCAGGACAATCTCCCAGAGACAGGCGATAAGCCCGCAGCACACAAACGAGGTGAGGTAGAGAAGGTTGCCGGTGACAGGTGCAGTGAGCGGCTGGATGAGGAAGAACTTGCTGCTGTCGTGAATGCCCAGGCCAAAGTAGTAGACATCGGCGATGAAGAACGAGAGGGCAAAGACCAGCACGTTGAACCAGATGATGATCCACAAGCCGTGGGAGATGCAGCGCAGGAGTCCCTCGCGGCCCTGTTCTGCGGGCTTGGTCCACGGGCTGATCATGCTCTGGCCCAGGGCAAAGGCAAATCCCGAGAAGGGCAGGCCAGCGCCAAAGGAGGTGCGGGCTTCAAGGTGGCGGTAGAAGCCCAGGCCACCCAGGATTGCGCCGAGGATGCCCATCGAGATGAGCGTGTCGGAGCCGAGCGTCCTACTCAGGATGAGGTCGGGACTCGTGCAGTACGTCTCCCAGAGGTTATGGATGATTTGGGCGATCATGCCCAGCGCGCCGGCGATGAGAAACGTCCAGCCAAGCCTCTTTGCCATGAATGTCCTCCTTTAAGGGCAAATCCGCAGAAACGTCGGAAACGTTCTATACGTTTCGGCGATAACAACCAAAAAATATAAAATTTGAGTAGATTTGACGAATTCAATATATATCCACAGAATCAAAACATTATTACTTACTAACTATAATTATCGGTAAATGGTAGAACCAAAACTTATGATGCCATTTACCAGCTCAAAAGATCGCACAAAGTTGAAACGAGAGATTTGTGCGCATCCGTTAGTAATCAGTATGCTATTTCTAATTAAGCAAATACTTAATCAAACGGAGGCGAGCAATGGATGTCGGTCAGCTGATGAGGACGCTCTCCGAGCCGACTCGCTACAAGATCGTCCAGCTGCTCTTAGAGCGGCACCATTGCTCGCGGTCCCTCTCCAAGATGCTGGGCATCAGCGAGTCGGCGGTCTCCCAGCACATGGCGCTGCTCAAGGAGCAAGGGCTGGTCACCAGCTTTCGCCACGGCTACCACATCCACTACGTCCTCAACCGCGAAGCCATAGAGGGCATTCGCAGCGAGCTTGGCAGATGGCTTTCTCTGATTGATTCCATTGAGGATTGTCACGGATCCAACTCATGCCAGTTCAAGTTAGGAGACAAAAGCACTGGTTGTCTGTATCGGATATCCACCAAGGAGAAAGGAATCAACGCACAATGAAGATTGCAATCCCAAGCGCCACCGATGAGGGCCTGGCAAGCATGCGTAGCGGACACTTTGGTCACACGCCGTTCTTCACGATTGTCGAATACGATGACAGCGGAACCATTACTTCCGTTGAGTCGGTCCAGAACGTCGACCATGACGAGGCGGGCTGCGGCGGAGTCATCCAGTACGTGCTTACGCTGGGCGTCGATGGCATCTTGACCGCCGGCATGGGCATGCGCCCCCTGATGGGCTTCACCCAAAACGGCGTCACGGTCTACTCGGACACCGACACCCCCAACGTGGGGGAAGTCGCTCAGAAGTTTGCCCGCGGCGAGGTTGCGCAGATGTCTCCCGACCAGGCCTGCCATCATTAGCGGGAGCATACCGGAGGCGGGCATGTCTCTGATTGGGTTTGCCTGAACGGAATGGGCGCCGCAGCGGCCTTGTTTGTCCTTTGCTCAGGTGCTCCCACAAACGTATATCCTCAGGATTGTGCCGCAAGCCCCCATCCGATATAACGGATGGGGGCTTTTTTCGCGCCGTTCATAGCTAAAACTAATATGATGCATTAAATAAAACTTATGTTGACGTACACTGGATGCAGCTCGTGAGCACAACCGGTTTTCAAGACTCTGCCCTTCAACCCATATCACCAAACATCGGGAGGGAGTTGCGACCATGGAATTCAAGAAGATCGTTGTTGCCGGAGGCGGCGTACTGGGAAGCCAGATTGCATTCCAGAGCGCGTACCAGGGGTTTGACGTGACCATCTGGCTGCGCTCGGAGGGTTCAATCGCACGCTGCAAGCCCAAGATCGACGGGCTGCTCGCCACCTACCAGGGCATCCTCGAGAATATGAGGACCGATGAGAGCATCCGTTGTCCGGGCATCTCCCGTGCGCAGCATCTCACAGACGCCCAGATAGACGAGCTCAAGGACCGCGCGCTCAAGGCTCACGGCTCCATCAAGCTCATCGCTTCCTACGAGGAGGCCTTTTCTGACGCCGACCTGGTCATCGAGGCTGTGGCCGAGGATCCCAAGCAGAAGGAGGCGTTCTACGGCGAGCTCGCCAAGCACCTGCCCGCGAAGACCGTGCTGGTCACCAACTCCTCGACGCTGCTGCCGAGCAAGCTGGCCCCCTTCACCGACCGTCCCGAGAAATACCTGGCGCTGCACTTTGCCAACGAGATCTGGATCCACAACACGGCCGAGGTGATGGGCCAT
>OMWF01000211.1 GCA_900314665.1 uncultured Actinomycetes bacterium | reverse complement strand
TGTCCAAGAAATGGGAGGCAGTTCATTCTCTCCGCCCCGGGGCTTTATGCGCGTGCAGACTAACGCTTAGCCCTCGCTACCTGCGCCACATGAAGAAAGGGTCGTTCAGGTTGACGTGCTCCGCCTCCAGCTCCTCGGCCGCCCGCTCAAACGAGTGAATGCGGTTCTTGAGGTCCACGGCGGTGGCGATGAGGCTGGCGCCGCCCACGATAAACGCCAGCGCCAGCAGGTACATCAAAAACACGCCGCCGCTCAAAGGCACCGACAGCAGCAGGATGCCGGCGATGAGCTCGAGGATGCCGCTCGCTACGAGCCATCCGCTTGACCCGCCCAGACGACGCACAAAGCCGGATCCGGCCAGCAGGTTGACGCCCGCGAAGAGCGCGTAGAACCCAAACATGAAGCCGATGAACCAAGCAAAGACCGAGCTGGTCATGAGCGGGTCCGAGGCCATCGAGACCAGCATGACGATGCTGCAGATGATGTCCAGGATGCCGATGGCCAGCGAGAAGCTCTGCTGCAGAAAGTACGGCATCCGGATGTAGGCCACCACGCGGTAGACGCCTGCGACCAGAAAGACGATGGCGATGATCCACAGGATGGCAGCCAGCGACTCAACCGGCCAGAAGAGCATGACCGCGCCCAGCGCCACCATCAGCACCGCGGCAACGATGCCCCCGATGTAATGGCGTTTGACCTCTCTGCGTACCTCGTCGTTAAGCGATCCGTCCATAACGTCCTCCTTTCCGCGCATAGAGACCGGTTGCACCCGCGCGCACCGACGCCGCCGCGGCTACTTGTCGTCGCCGATGGAGTCCGTGCGGTAGATGAAGTGCACGGTTCCCTGGTAGCCGTCGGCCATGCCGGTAAAGTTGTTGTAGTCGCGCCCGGCATCCATGAGCGGGCTGATGCGCGAGAAGACCTTACCGGTATCGCCGCCCAACGCGTCCACGATCTTGGAGATGCCCTGGTCGTAGAACTGCTGCAGGCCATCGGACAGCTGCATGCTGCCCTCGGCAGCGGTCTGCGTGCCCTCGTTGAGGGTCTGCGCCCCCTCGTTGAGGGTCTGCGCGCCGGCATCAAGCGTCTGAGCGCCGGTGCTGAGCTGCTGCGCACCCGCATCGAGAGCGGTGACGCCGGCCACCAGGGTGGGAGCCGCGTCAGCCAGCTGCTGGTTGCCCGCAGCCACCTGAGCCGCGCCCTGCTGGGCGGTGGCGAGACCGCCCGAGAGCTGCTGCAGGCCGGCATACTCGGCGTTGGCGCCTCCCATGAGGGTCTTTGAGGAGGTGTCGGTGGGCTCGCCCACCTGCGTGGCGAGCTGGGAGAGTCCCGCGTGCAGCTGGGACGCGCCCTGATCGAGCGAGGTGACGCCGCTGACCGCCTTGGTGAGACCGGCGTTCACAGAGTCGGCTCCGGCCTTGGCGGCAGGCAGGCCGGTCTTGGGGTCGACCAGCTGGGTAAGACCCGCAGTGACCTGGGCGTTGTATCCGTAAGCGCTGTTCAAGGCACTGGAGACCTTTGTCACGCCCGAGCTTGCACCCTGGACATAGGCCTGCGCGGTCCCCACTGCCTTGGTGGCGGCGGCGATGTCGGAGCTCTGCAGCGTGTCCTTGACGCCATTGGCCACGGTGGCGGTGGTGCCCGCCGCGGTGGCGGCCTGACCGGCGGTGGTGGCGGCGCTACTCGCCGTGCTCGAGGCGTCGCTGGCTGCGGTGGAGGCTGAGGAGGCGGTGCCCGCCGCGCTCGTCATGGTGCTGGCGCCGGCGTTCATCGCCGTGACGGCGGCCTTGACGGCGGCGATCTGCTCGTCAGTCATGCCGGTGGTGTCAAGGTTGCCCAGGGTGGTGGCGGCGCTGGAGAGGTCGCTCGAGCCGCTGGTCAGCGTGGTATCGAGGCCGGAGATGGAGCTCGCCGCCGACCCCAGGGCGGTGGCGTTGCCGGAGAGGCTGGTGGCGTTGCCGGAGAGCGCGGTCTGCGCGTCGGTGGCAGCGGAGGCCGCCTGCTCAAGTGAGGTGACCGCAGTACCCGCGTTGGCGGTGCCCAGCTTCTGGAGCGCCGAGGAGAGCTGGCCGTTGGCTGCGGTGAGCGCGGCCAAGACACCGGGGTTGGCGGCATCGGTGGAGGTCAGGCCGTTGTTGGCGCCCGCCAGGTACTGAGACACGGCGCCGGTGCCGTTGAGCAGCGTGGAGGAGCCGGGGTCGCCCGGGCCGATGGCGCTGATGGCGTTGTCGAGGCCGGAGCTGATGGAGGCCGCGCCTGCCTGGGCGGCGGGCAGTCCGGTCTGAGAGTCGCCCAGCTGCGAGAGGCCGCCGCTGATCTGCGCGGAGCCGTTGAGCAGCGTGCCCGACTGGCTGTCGCTGCCCACGCCGTTGCGCACCGACTGGATGCCGTCCTTGATCTGGCCCATGCCCGTGACCAGGCTGGCAGAGCCGCTGGTGGCGTCCGAGATGCCCGAGGAGAGCGCGGAGGCGCCGCTGGCCAGCTTCTGGGTGCTCTCCGGCATGGAGGCGGTGCTCGAAGCCAGGGTGCCGGTACCGGCGGCAAGCGAGCCCGCGCCCGCTGCCAGCGAGCTGGTGCCGGCTGCCAGAGTGCCGGTGCCCTCAGCCAGGGTGCCGGTCCCCTCGGCCAGCTGCGTGAGGCCGTCGTAGAGGCTGCTGGAGCCGTCGATGAGCTGGTCCATGGCGTCCTCCAGCTCGTCGGCGGCGCTCGACAGATCGCTCAGGTCGTTGTTGCCGGCCTCGTCATCGCTGCCCAGGACCGAGCCGATGACCACCGAGGTGGTAAGCGAGAAGTCATTGACGTCGGCCTCGAGGTCGATGGACTCCGGCAGGTCGAGGGAGTTATCAGAAATCCCCAGGCTCTCCTGCATGCCGGGCAGCGCAAAGCCCACCGCCACCGTGCGCTCGCCGTCGTCGAGCAGGCGCCCGTTGGAGACCGTGACGTTGCTGAAGGTGTCGTTGGCAAAGACCGCGCCCGCCATCATCACGAACGGGGTGTAGACGGTGACGTTCTCGCCGTTGACGTTCTGCACGGTCTTGGAGTTGTTGGTGAAGTCGTAGTGGATGCGCACGTGGCCCGACTTGCCCGCCAGCTGGTCCGGGGCGATCTCCTGTCCGTCCAGGTAGTAGGTGACCTTCATGTCCACCGGCAGGGCCGTGCCCGCATCGAGCGAGCCCTGGTAGTAGATGTCCGAGCCGTCAGCCAGCCAGGTGATGGAGCCGTCGTCGTTCTGGATGTAGGCCTGGTTGCCCTCCACGTTCTGGACGTTTGAGAGGGTGGTCTTATCGGCCAGGTCATTGCTCTTGGCGCCGTTCTTGAGCTGGTCGGACACCGTGATCTTCTTGGGTGCTCCGTTGGCGTCGGAGATGACGTAGACCGTCTCGCGCTTGGCCTGGGTGTCGTTTTGTCCCTGGTTGCTGCCCAGCAGGCTGTTGACCATGTCGTTGATCGAGTCATCGACGCTGTCGTCGGTGACAGCGAGCGCGGGCGCGACGGACGTGCCCCAGGTGAGCAGCGTGGCCATGGCGACGCTGCCGGCAAACTTGAATCCGAACCTCTTCATGAGTGAACCCCCTAGCTCTGAGCTGCGCCGCTGGTGCGGGCGCCGAGATGAGTGACGTGCGGACGGATGGCGTGCAGTGAAAGTGACAGCCGCGACGCGGCAGAAACGGTGTCGACCAGTACGGTCGTGGCGCCTGCGGCGGGCAGGGCGCTCATGGCGCTGCCGACGGCGCCGGCACCAGCCGGACCCTGGGGAGCGGCCGGGGCGGACGGGCCGCCGACGCCGGCGTCAGGACCGGCCGGCCCGCCCTGCTTGGGCCTAAAGCCCTTGCTGGAGCGGACGATAAGACCGTCAAAGAGCATGAACATGGCGGGCAGCATAAAGAGCACGCTCAGCGTCGAGATGATGGCGCCGCGGGCCATGAGCTGGCAGAGCGAGCTGATGACCTCGACGCTCGCGTAGAGCGAGACGCCGATGGTGGCGGCAAAGAACGACAGGCCGCTGGTGACGACCGAGGGCAGAGAGGTGCGCGCGGCTATCTGGATGGCGTCGCGCTTGCCCTTCCCCAGGAAGCGTTCTCGCTTGTATCTCGTGGTCAGCAAGATGGCGTAGTTGACCGTGGAGCCCAACTGAATGGTTGAGATGCAGACCGGGGCGATAAACACCATGGCGCTGTTGGTGTAGTACGGGATGCCCAGGTTGATCATGATGGCGAACTCGATGACAAACACCAGGATGACGGGCAGCGAGATGCTCTTGAAGACCACCAGCAGAATGACCGCGATGGCGGCGATGGCGATCCAGTCGACCACCTGGAAGTCGACGGCGGTCAGGTCGATGAGGTCCTTGCTGGCCGGCGCCTCGCCGATGAGCATGGCGTCGGGGTCGTAGTCGTCCAGAATCGAGTTGATCTGGTCGATCTGGTTGTTGACCGCGTCGGTCGACACCTTGTACGAGGAGTTGATGACGATCAGCTGGTGCTGGTCGCTCTTGAGGGTGTCGAGCGCGCTGTCGGGCAGGGCGTCATCGGGGATGGCGCCGCCCTTGATGCTGTCAAAGCCCAGGGCGTAGTCCACGCCGTCGACTTTGTTGATGCGGTTGAGCATCTCCTTGGCCTGCGCGTGCGGGAGGTCGGAGCGGACCAGCGCCATCTCAGTGGTGGCCACGTCAAAGTCGTCCTCCACCTTCTGGTTGGCGGCGATGAAGGGCATGTTGGAGGTGTCAGCGTTATCGGCGGTGGCGTCGGTGAACAGGCGGGTGAAGTCATAGAAGACGGGCTTGTTGGCAAAGCCGTACGCCGCCGGGATCAGCACGATCACAAAGATGACCAGCAGGACGCCATAGTGCTTGGTCACAAAGCGGGCGTAGCCGTCGGCCTGGGGGATGATGGTGCGGTGGCGGGTCTTCTGCAGGGGCTTATCGAAGATCAGGATGAGCGCCGGCAGGGTGGTCAAGCTGCCGAGAAGACCCAGCAGGCAGCCCTTGGCCATGACCACGCCCAGGTCAAAGCCCAAGGTGTAGCTCATGAAGCAGAGGGCGATGAAGCCGGCGGAGGCGGTGAGGGCCGAGCTCACCACGGCGGTCATGGTGTCGGCGATGCCCTCGGCCATGGCCCGCTTGTTGTCCATGCCCTCATACAAGGCCCGGCGCTCGCTGAAGGCGTGCCAGAGGAAGATGGAGTAGTCCATGGTGACTGCCAGCTGCAGAACCGCCGCCAGGGCCTTGGTGATGTAGCTGATCTCGCCCAAGAAGTAGTTGGTGCCCATGTTCCACATGATGGCGATGCCGATGGACACCAGGAAGATGATGGGCACCAGGAAGCTGTCGGTGAGGAAGAGCAGGGCGATAACCGCGCCGATGACGGCCACCAGCACGTAGAAGGGCTCCTCTTCCTCGGACATGTTCCTCAGGTCCAGGACCAGAGCCGAAAGGCCGGAGACAAAGACGTTCTCGTTGGCGATGGAGCGTATCTGCGAGACCGCCTCGAGCGTCTCGTCGGCCGAGGTGGCGGAGTCAAAGAAGACCGCCATCATGGTGGCGTCTCCGCTGTTGAAGGCGTCATAGTACTCGCTCGGGATGACGTCCATGGGGACGGTCGAGCTGGCCACCGAGTCATACCAGAGCACCGAGTCCACGTGGTCGACCTGCTCTATCTCAGACTTGAGCGTGGCCACCTGCTTCTCGTCCATGCCCTCGACCACGACCAGCGAGACCGCGCCCTTGCCAAACTCATCCTGCAGGATGTTCTGACCCTGGTAGGTCTCCATCTGCTTGGGCAGGTAGGTGAGCAGGTCGTAGTTGATGTGCGTCATCTCCATGCCGATGGCGGAGGGGATGAGCAGCAACACGGCGATGATGAGGATGGGGACGTGGAATTTCACCACAAAGCGGCCAAAGGCCAGGCCCATGCGCCGGCCCAGGGGCAGCTTCCCCGTTGTTGATGAGCGACCCGAGGCCGCCGTCTCCCGTTCTTCTCCCATAACGTACCCTCTGTTCGCGCAGGCCCACGCCGCTGCCATCAACAGCGGCTGGCATCGCCCGCTTGTTTGGATAGTTCATATCGAACGTAGCGGGATGAATTTGAGGGTTCCACGAACAGACGGATAGCGGTGTACTAGTTTTGTGCACTGTGAGTCATTTGTCACAATTTAATTTGGTTCCAGTGTTTTATGAATTTGATTCCGACCGGTTACCTTACCGCTAGGTTCTTGTAATAATACGGCATTTACCTGCGGTTATTCACGTTATTGCCGGGTTGCGACCGAGCGCTCAAGGGCGGTGCGGATAGACCCTTCGATCATGCGCGAAACATTGGCAATATAGTCGGAATCCTGGTTCATACTGTCCCGAATCCAGGACTTTGTCACGCCCTCAAAAGCCGCTGCATAAAACATTGCCAGGTCGTCGGCATCTTGCTTGCGCACATCAAGGTCCTTGGATTGCGTGTCGATAAAATCGCGCACCATGCCGTAGAAGATGTCGTAGAGGTAGCGCTCGAGACGCTCGCGGTTGGTCGAGTTGTACAGGTGGTAGACGGCCGGGCGGTTCTCGCGCGCAAAGGCCATGGCTTGATCAACGCCCTCGCGCCAGTCGTCAAAGCTGGTAGTGGTGCTCAGGAGACGCTCGGTCTCCATGACAAACATCTGGTCGACCAGGTCGAAGATGTCCTGGAAGTGGTAGTAGAAGGTGTTGCGGCTCACGCCGCACCGCTGAGCGATGTCGGTGACGGTGATCTTATCGAACGGGCGCTCATTCAAGAGCTCGAGAAACGCCTGAACAATGGCTTGCTTAGTAAAATTGGCCATGTGCTTGAACACCCCTTGGAGGCTTTGGGGACGCTTCCACGGGTGAGGATTATACCCAATGTGAATGTGGGGCATAGCCCCACCCCATCCGAATGGCCCCTCATTTGCAGGCGAACATTACATTGTTATCCTCGCTCCGTCCGGCGAGAGGTGGGGAGGGCTTGGGCAGCTCGCGGCATCGCCGGCGCTACTGGAGCGTTTGCCTCACATGGGTGCGGTACCATGGTGCGCATGATGGATGAGAGAGAGCCCGACACCCCTCGCGAGGCCGACGTGACCGCCGGCGACAGTCCCGATGCGGAGGCTTCGCCGCACGATTCCGCACGCCCAAACCCGCTCGACGCCATCCTCGAGAGGCCCCTGCCCGACGCCCTCGACCTGTTCTTGTCGGGCGTAGAGCGCCGCGAGCAAGCCGACCCGGAGTCTCTGAGCGGGCTTGACCTCTTTGCCTACCACGTGCTTACGGAGGCCCGCCCCGAGCGCCTGCGCGCAATCTTTGCCACACGGCAGGTGCGCCCCCTCAAGCTGAGCACATCTGAGTCCTTCTACCTGGCCTTTGACCCGCAGGAGCTGAACCCAGAGCAGACCAGCGCGCTACTTGAGATTGAGGCGGCGCTCAACCGTGTGGAGGGGGTGCGCCGGGTCACGCGAGATATGGACTCCGCACCCAGCCTGGCCCTCTGCGCCGCCACCGACGAGCTCATCATGCAGGTCACCGGCATGCGCGGAAGCGATCTGGTGGATCACATGGACGAGCCCAATCCCTGGATGGACCTTCCCGAGACCGCCCCCGGCAAGGGCGGCGAGTGGGACCTGCGCACCCGCTTCGCCACCATGGTAGAGCGGCAGTTCCTGCCGTACCGGCTGGTATACGACTTTCGTTGCAACGCCTCAACCGGCGTCTTTGCCGTCGAGTATGCGCTGCCGGAGGAGCAGGCCATGCCCGCCAGCGTCTACGACGAAGACGGAGGACAGTGGGTGGAGACCACCCCTGAGGAGCGCTTGACGATGGCGACCGAGTACGGCTTGCGCCTGGCGCTCATGCTGGGCGGGGCCGCGCTCGCCACCAGCGTCGGCACGGTGCTGGCCTCGGTCACCGCTCGCCGGGGGTCGTTGTCCGGACCGGTAGCTTTCTCGCTGCGCTTCACACGCCCGTGGTTTTTGGAGAACGCCGAGAAGTGCGCCACCCAACTTGGCACTCTGCCGCTCGCCGCGCCCAGCAACCTGCCTCAGATTGAGCAGATCAAGCAGGCCCAACGGGACGCAAACGGCTTCCTCCCGTGGGTGCGCTTTGGCAGCGGCCTTCTCAACATGGAGGCGCGCCTGCGCCGTCCGGCCGACGACCACCGCGAGCTGCCGCAGCCGCTGGCCGAGCGCCTCAAGGCCAAGACAGTGGCTGACCTGGAGGTCTTCTCGGCAGAGCCCGACTCGATGCGCGAGGCCTTCAAGTCTGCCATGGAGCTCTCCTCAGAGACGCCGCTCCTGTGCATCGCCCAGCTCGAGCAGCTGGTGGACGAGTATGACCTGGAACACGGAGACGAGCGTGCCAACTGGTTTGACGGCTATCCCTCGCGGGTGCTGCTGCCGCTAGTGCAACCGGAAGGCCCTGCCTCTGTGCTGGTTCCCGATAGCTACTACCTGGCCTTATCGCAGCTGGCCGACTTGTATACGGACGCTGCCGGCGACCCCGAGCAGGCGCTCGCCATAGCCCAGCGGACCATCGAGCTGGCGCCCTCCGTGCCCCGCGGCTACGTGCTCGCCGACCGCGCGCTGGCCGCCATGGGGCGCTACGAGGAGTGCGTCGACGTGCTCACGCGGGCGTTGTCGATTGCTTGTGACCCCGGCTCCATCGATTATCTGTACTACCGCCTGGCGTTTGCGCTCTGGAACACGGGATACGAGGCGGAGGCGGTGGCCTGCTACTCTCTGGTGCCCGTCGAGCACCCCGACATCGGTCCGCTGGCCCAGCGCGAGATGGCAGCGCTGCTCACCTCGCTGGGCATGACCGAGAAGCCCGGCGAGCTGGACGCCCGCGCCGCCTTGGCGGAAACCCTGATTCCCCTGGCGCCAACGGCCGAGGTATCGCACCAGCTGGCATGCGCCGCCATCGGGCTTATCGACGCGGGAGCCTTTGTGCCGGCGGCGCCCGTCTTGGCCCGGCCCAACCCGCTCTTTGCCAACGACGCCATCTCAAGCGTGCTCAAGTCGATTGTGGACAGGGGCCTGGCACCCAAGCAGCCGCAGATCAACTAGGAGGTTGTCGCGGCCCGGCTCCGGCTCCGGAGAGCCTTGCATGTATTTGCATATATTGGTAGTTTTATACATAAATTTGTATACGATTATTAACCTGTCAAGACAATGCTGAAAAAACGCAGAGATACCTCGAAATACCGGCTATACATGATGCAATGAGGGCCGAAAAGATGCCTTCAACCAGGTCAATCCTGGGGTTTTCTGGATGCACGGTTTTGCATAGCCCCTTTTGCGCCGGCATAAATGAGGTATCTCTTCATTTTGGAAGCGCCTTTAATCAGTAGTCTGAATCTTGATTCGTATTAATGCATATTCACGTATTTATGCATGTTTGTGTGTAGAGACTTTTGCCTTGGGCGAGCTCAACCATTGCTCTGGGCTGTCGCGGTGCACAGGGCACTCTGCTCCGGACCACGGCGCACGGGTCATCCCTGCCCGTGCCGTCGCTCCCTTGTCCCAGCCAGCACCCGGGCCGCCTGCTCCTCTAGCACCAGCCGTCTGCGCTCCGACCGCAGCCCACCGCCCCTATCGAGCCGCGGTCAGGTCGAGGTCGATATCGACATTTCCCGTGACGCCCTTCACAGACCCGGTGCTCGTAAACTGCCAGATGGTGTAGTCAAAGGCTTGCGAAGGCTGCGACGTTCCGTACTCGGCATACCAGACCGGCCAGGCCGAGAGCTCATCAAAGTCAAGGCGGCTGGAATCGTTCTGATTGCAGTAGACCATCCCCTGGTATCCGGCCTTCTCGATACGCTCTAGAAAGGCCTTGGCAATGGCCGTCTGCTGCTCTCTGGTCAGGTTATTGGCGCGTCCGCCCGCAGACTCGACCGGCTCCTCATCAAATACCACTGGGTAATCGAGGCTGGCACCGTTGAGCTGCTTAGTCACAAAGTCAGCCTCTTCCTTGGCCTCCTGGGTGGTGGTTGCCTGCGAGAAGAAGTAGACGCCCACCTTGAGACCGGCTGCACGCGCTCCCGACAAGTTGGCCTCAAACCGGTCGTCAAGCGAGATGCCGCCGGCCGTGTACCCTCGATAACCCACGCGCACCACTGCAAAGTCAATACCGTCTACCGCTACCGATTTCCAATCGATCGTGCCGTTGTGGTCTGAGACGTCTATCCCGAGAACTCCCAGGTTCTGGCCGTTGACTCGATACTGGTAGCGACCGTTGGAGCTCGTGAGGTGAGACCAGTCGTAAGGGTTGTCAGAAGCGCGCGTGTGAGACCGAGAAGCGCAGGCAGAAAGTCCCAGCAAGCTGACAACGAGCAGAGACGCCAGCACGACGCAGGCATAGCGGTGCATCTTTGCTCGTATCATGAAGGTCCTCTCTGCGGGCAGTTATATGTGCGGACAAGTATAGAAATCCAATCTGACAGAATGGCATCGGGACACCAGGCGGCGCCCGGACTTGCGCGACATGGCGTCAGGGATTCTCGCGAGCCAAGCCCACCCCGCCCGTCCACTCCCCCACCTTCGCTCCACATGTCGCGCCAGGTAGCACCCCACAGCCCAAGTCCACCCCGCTTATCGTTTCTTCCATGCCGCAGATGTAACAATTTGTGCGGTTCTGGACGCTCAGACGGGAATCCATGTCGCAGATGTAACTTTTTGTACGATTCTTTGAGCCCAGAGCCCTGGAGAAGGCCCATCCGAGCCCATCCGAACCGCCGATCCTGAGCTTTTTCTGCGGGACCAGCGGCGGACCGAAGTTGGCTCGATGAAAACCCGTACAAATAGTTACATCTGCGACACGGAAGCGGCTACGCAAAGCCAAAACCGCACAAATAGTTACATCTGAGACATGGGCGAGGGACAGCGACGGCTCG
>OMWF01000212.1 GCA_900314665.1 uncultured Actinomycetes bacterium | reverse complement strand
CGGTATTTCGAGGTATCTCTTCTTTTTCAGCGACCATGCTGACCAGTCTTATCAGACGTATTCACAATTCTGTATATATATGACTGTATATGCAGGATTGTATAACTGCACGAGAGGAGACAGTTAAGGCGCGCGTCAATTTGCTGACTGCCGCTAGGGACACCGGCTCAGGCCGCCGCCGTTAGAGGCGCAGGCGCAGGCCATCGTAGGCGATGTGCACGTGGCCTTCGTACTGGTTTGCGAAGGCCTCCATATCATCATGACAGGCCGGGATGTCCGCATAGTGGGGGGCCAGATGGGTGAGGTAGATCTGCGAAGCCCCCAGCTCGGCCGCCTCATCCACCGCCTGCTGCGCGTTGTGGTGGTTCTCGGGAGCCAGATTGGTTCCCCAGCAGGTGGCGTCCCAAGCGATGACGTCAACCCTGCCACGGATGGTACTCGCCGCCTCGTCCGAGAGCGTGGCGGTATCGCACATGTAGAGCAGGGTCGTACCTGCCGGGAAGGTCATCAGCCAGCCGAAGGTACCTGGTGCATGCGTAGCCGGAATCGCCTGGTAAACGACGTCATCGAATTCGAATGACTGAAACGGCTCGATGAGATGCCGGTCCAGGCAATCCAGCATGTAGCCATTAGCCGAAGCTATCTCGTCGTGCCCCCGCCAACCCACGTAGGTGGGAATCTGGACGCCGGTGTTGAGGTGCACGTAGTAGTCGAGCTCGCCAAGCGACCCGAAGTGATCGTAGTGGGTGTGGGTGTACGCCAGCCCGGCGATGGAGTCGATGCCTTCTCGCACCAGCTCGATGCGCAGGTCGGGCGGAGTGTCGATGAGCAGGTTGCAGCGCCCCATGACGATAGCCGCGCTGCAACAGCGGGCGTACTCGGGATGCGCCCGAGCCTCCTCGCAAGCTGGGCAGTGGCAGAAGAAGGAGGGGATGCCGAGACCCGACGAGGTCCCCAGAAACCGGAACTCGTGAGTGGTGTCCTCCGGGCGCGCGGCAACACCGCCCGGCCCCAGGTAGGTGATGGTCTCCTGTGACATGGCTGCTCTCCCCTCTCGTGACACCCTCACAGCCACGCGGGCTGTCAGCAAAAGCCCCGCGGCACCGGCCATGGTACCGCGGGGCTTGCCAATCGTTAAAGCTCTTTTCCGGTGTTTACTCCTCAGGAGGCAGGTCCTGCGGGGTCTGCTTGGGATGACCCTGAGACGCCGTCAGCTTGTTGATCAGGCGGTTGAGGGCGTTGATATAGGCCTTGGCACTGGAGACGACGATGTCGTTATCGGCACCGCGCCCGCTGAAGACCTCGCCATCGGGAGCGGTGATGCGGATGGTGACCTCGCCCAGGGCGTCGATGCCGCGGGTGACAGACTGCACCGAGAACTCGGTGAGGTCGTTTTCCACCTTGACGATTTTGTTGACCGCCTTGTACACGGCGTCGACTGGGCCGGTGCCATAGGCCACATCGGTGGTCTCATTGCCCTCGCGGTCGGCAAGGGTGATGGTGGCGGTGGCGATGAGCGGCGAGCCGCAGCTGATCTGCACCGCCTTGAGGGAGTACACGGCGCTGGCCGCCCGGTCGTGCTCGCCGACCAGAGCCTCCAGGTCCTCGTCGTAGACTTCCTTCTTCTTGTCGGCCACATCGAGGAAGCGCTCGTAGAGGCGGTCGAGCGCATCGCCCTCGTAATCGTAGCCCAGCGCTTTGAGGCGCTCATGGAGCGCGGCATGGCCCGATCGGGCGGTGAGGATGATTGAGCTTCCGCCAGCGCCGACATCGGCCGGGTTGATAATCTCGTAGGTGTCGCGCTTCTTGATGACACCGTCCTGGTGAATGCCGGACGAGTGCGCGAAGGCGTTGGCGCCCACGATGGCCTTGTTGGGCTGCACGGGGATGCCGGTGATGGACGAGACCAGACGGCTGGCGCGCGTGAGCTCGGTGGTGACGATGTCGGTATGCGCGTCAAGCTCGTTGCCGTGCATCTTCATGGCCATCACCACCTCCTCCATGGAGGTGTTGCCGGCACGCTCGCCCAGGCCGTTGATGGTGCACTCGATCTGGGTGGCGCCGTTCTTGACGCCCTGGAGGGCCAAGGCGGTGGCCATGCCGAGGTCGTTGTGGCAGTGGACCGAGACGGTCGCGTCCTCGATGCCGTCCACGTGCTCCATCAGGTACTTGATGCGGCGGCCAAACTCCTCGGGCAGCGAGTAGCCGGTAGTGTCCGGGATGTTGACCACGGTGGCGCCGGCCTTGATGACCTCCTGGATGATTCGGGCCAGGAACTCGTAGTCGGAACGGCCGGCGTCCTCGGCGTAGAACTCCACGTCATCGACGTAGCTGCGGGCCAGCTTGACGGCATCGACGGCGCGCTCGATGGCGGCGTCCTCCGTGATGCGGAGCTTGTCGTGCAAGTGGCTGGGACTCACGCCGATGCCGGTGTGGATGCGCGGACGCTCGCAGTACTTGAGGGCGTCGGCGGCACTCTCGATATCCTTGGCCACAGCGCGCGACAGGGCGCAGACCACGGCCCTATCGCCCACTTCCTCGGCGATGGAGCGTACTGCCTTGAAGTCGCCGGGGCTGGAGATGGGGAAGCCGGCCTCGATCACGTCCACGTTCATGCGCAGCAGCTCGCGGGTGATAACGAGCTTCTCGTCAGGGTTCATCGAAGCGCCCGGCGACTGCTCGCCATCGCGTAGCGTGGTGTCGAAGATGTTGATCTTGCGGGTCATTTAGACCTCCTCTCAGCGAGAACAGCCCCGCCTCGCGGGCAGGGCATGACTCACCGTACCAGTGAGGCGGACGGGAGGGCGATAAGCGCCGGCCCGTCCGCCTCACTGGCTTAAAGGTGAACCGAACAGAGAAGCCGAGCTAGTCCTCAGCCTTCTTGAGCCAGGAGAACATGCCGCGGATCTGCGCGCCGGTGGTCTCGATGGGGTGGTTGTTGATCTTCTCGCGCTCCTCGAGGAGCTTCTTGTGGCCGTTCTTGCAGTCGTCGACGAACTCCTGGGCGAAGCTGCCGTCCTGGATGCGCTTGAGGATGACCTTCATGGCCTCGCGCGACTGCTCGTTAATCACCATCGGGCCAGCGTAGTACTCGCCGTACTCGGCGGTGTTGGAGATGGAGTAGTTCATGAAGTGGATGCCGGACTCGTACATGAGGTCGACGATCATCTTCATCTCGTGGTAGCACTCGAAGTAGGCGAGCTCGGCGGGATAGCCGGCCTCGGTCAGGGTCTCAAAGCCGGCCTTGACGAGCTCGACCAGGCCGCCGCAGAGAACGGCCTGCTCGCCGAAGAGGTCCTCCTCGGTCTCCTGGGCGAAGGTCGCCTTGATGATGCCGGAGCGGGCGCCGCCCAGAGCCCAGCAGTAGGCCAGGGCGATGTCCCAGGCGTTGCCGGTGGCATCCTGAGCCACGCAGGCCAGATCGGGCACGCCGGAGCCCTCGGTGTACTGGCGACGGACGATGTGGCCGGGGCCCTTGGGGGCGGCCATGATGACGTTCACGTCCTCGGGGGCCTTGATGTAGCCGTAGTGGATGTTGAAGCCGTGGGCAAAGGCCAGGGTGTTGCCGGACTTGAGGTGGTCCTTGATGTGCTCCTCGTAGACCTGGGGCTGAAGCTCATCGGGGACGAGCATCATGATCAGGTCGGCCTCCTCGGCAGCCTGGTCCATAGTGGTGACCTTCAGGCCCTTCTCCTCGGCGATAGGCCAGGACTTGGAGCCCTCGCGCAGACCGACGCGGACGTCGACGCCGGAATCCATCAGGTTCAGCGCATGGGCGTGACCCTGGGAGCCGTAGCCGATGATAGCGACCTTCATGCCTTTGATGACCTCGGGCTTGCAGTCCTGCTCGTAGTAGATCGTCACTGCCATGGTCTTGCTTCCTTTCATTTGCGCCTCCGGCGACATGGGGCCGCCGGTCAGCTTGTTACCGTTCTCTATATCGAAGCGGGCGATGCGTCCGCAGCGATACCGCTAGTCGTGCGAGCCGCGGGACAGGGAGATCTTGCCGGTGCGCACGATCTCCTTGATGCCGTAGCTGCGCAGAAGGTCATCGAGGGCTGCCATCTTCTCGGCGGTGCCGGTGGCTTCGATGGTGAGCGAGGTGCGCCCAAAGTCCACGATGCTCGCCCGGAAGACGTCGGCCACCTCGATGATCTCGTGGCGACGCTCAGGAACCGCGTTGACCTTGAAGAGCACCAGCTCGCGGTCGATGGAGTCCTCCTCGGTGAGGTTGGTGATCTTGTACACGTCGACGAGCTTGTGCAGCTGCTTGGTGATCTGCTCGATGGAATCGGCGTCGGTGTCCACCACCAGAGTGATGCGCGAGCGCGTGGGGTCCTCGGTGGTGCCCACAGCCAGCGACTCGATGTTGAAGCCGCGCCGCGAGATGAGGCTCGTCACCCGGGTGAGCACGCCCGGCTTGTTCTCGACCAGAACAGAGAGCGTCCAGTTCATGGCTACTCCCCCTTCCCTTCCGGCATGATGGTGGGCGCCACGTTGCGGGCCGCCACCGACTCGTCGATGGCCGAGCCCGGCGCCACCATGGGCAGCACCAGCTCAGACTGGGCGATCTGGACGTTGAGCAGGGCCGGCCCCTCGGAGTTGATGAGGTCCTTCAGGGCCTCGTCAAGCTGGGCGGGGTCGCTCACCTCGGCGGCGTGCCAGCCGTAGGCATGGCCCAGCGCCACAAAGTTGACGATGCTGTCGTCAAAGAGCGTCTGGCTGTAACGGCCGTGGTAGAAGAGCTGCTGCCACTGGCGCACCATGCCGAGGCACTGGTTGTCGAAGATGATGACCTTGACCGGCAGGCCGGCCGCCTTGGCGGTGGCCATCTCCTGGGAGTTCATCTGGAACGATCCGTCGCCGGCCAGGCAGACGACGAGCGAGTCCGGATAGGCGGCCTGCGCGCCGATGGCCGCCGGGAACCCAAACCCCATGGTGCCCAGTCCGCCCGAGCTGATGAAGCTGCGGGGTCGGCGGGTGTCGAGGAACTGAGCGGCCCACATCTGGTGCTGCCCCACCTCGGTGGTGACGATGGTGTCGCGGTCGGCGGTGAGGGCGTTCAGGCGCTCGATCACCACCTCGGGCATGATCACCGCCTCGCTCACCGGATGGCGCATGGGGTACTGGCTGCGCATTTCATCGACATGGTCGACCCAGGCAAGCGACTTGGGCTTGGCCTCGGTGCGGCGCAGCTCGGCCACGATGCCGGCGATGATGCCCCTCACGTCTCCCACGATGGGCACGTCGACCGCACGGTTCTTGCCGATCTCTGCCGGGTCGATGTCGGCATGAATGACCTTGGCGTTGCGGGCGAAGGTGCCCTTGCGGCCTATCACGCGGTCGGAGAAGCGCGTGCCGAGGGCGATGATCAGGTCGGACTCGGAGAGCGCCATGTTGGTGTAGCGCGCGCCGTGCATGCCCGGCATCCCCAGGGCGAGGGGGTTGTCGTAGGGGAAGGCACCCTTGGCCATCAGGGTGGTGGTGACCGGAATCTGCATCAGCTCGGCAAGCTCCAGCAACTCGTCCTCGGCATTGCTGGCGATGATGCCGCCGCCGGCGTAGATGACGGGCTTGCGGGCTGCCGCGATGTAGCGGGCAGCCTGCTTGATCTGTTTGGAATGTCCCCGGTAGGTGGGCTTGTACGAGGGGATATTGGGCTCCTCGACGGGGTAGTGGAACTCGCACTTGGCCTTGGAGATGTCGCTGGGGAGGTCGACCAGCACCGGGCCGGGACGGCCGGTGGTGGCAATGTGGAAGGCCTCGTGGATAACGCGCGGCAGGTCGTGCACGTCCTTGACCAGGTAGCTGTGCTTGGTGATGGGCAGGGTGATGCCCGTGATGTCGGACTCCTGGAAGGCGTCGGTGCCGATGGCTGCCGTGGCCACCTGGCCGGTGAGAATCACCATCGGGACGGAGTCCATGTAGGCGGTGGCGATGCCGGTCACCGTGTTGGTGGCGCCGGGGCCGGAAGTGACCAGGCACACGCCAGGCCTGCCGGTGGCGCGGGCGTAGCCGTCGGCCGCATGGGCGGCGCCCTGCTCGTGACGCACCAGCACATGGTGGAGCTTCTCGGAGTCGTAGAGCGCATCGTAGATGTCGATCACGGTGCCGCCCGGGTAGCCGAAGAGCGTGGTCACGCCCTCGGCCTCGAGCGCGGCGATGACCTGCTGGGCGCCGGAGAGCACCTGTCCCTCCTTGGGGGACGGCGCGATGCTGCGACCCTTGCGTGACTCGGCCTTTTGCGCCTTGGAAGTCGTCACTGGAGAATCGCCCCCTTATCCGCGGACGAGACGAGACGTGCATAGCGGGCGAGCACGCCCTTGGTGTACTTGGGAGCGGGCGGCTGCCAGGCGGCGCGGCGGCGAGCCAGCTCGTCGTCGTCGACGTGCAGCGTCAGCGTGCCCTCGTCGATGTCGACCGTGATCTGGTCGCCCTCCTCGACCAGGGCGATGGGGCCGCCCGCCTGTGCCTCGGGGCTCACGTGGCCCACAGCCGGGCCCTTGGTGGCGCCGGAGAAGCGCCCGTCGGTGAGCAGGGCCACGCTCTTGGAGAGGCCCATGCCCACGATGACCGAGGTGGGAGTCAGCATCTCGCGCATGCCAGGGCCGCCAGCGGGGCCCTCGTAGCGGATGACGATGACGTCGCCCGGGACGATCTTGCCGCCCAGGATGGCCGCGACCGCGTCGTCCTCGCAGTTGAAGACGCGGGCCGGACCGCTGTGCTTGCGCATCTCAGGAGCCACGGCGCTCTGCTTGACCACCGCGCCGTCAGGGGCCAGGTTGCCGCGCATGACCTTGAGGCCGCCCTCCTGGGAGTAGGCGTTGTCGATGGTGCGGATGATGTCGCCGTCGGGCTTGGGCGCGCCCTCGAGCCACGCGGAGAGCGGGCCGTGGCAGGTGAGCGCCTCCTTGAGGCAGCCGCCGCGCCAGAGCTCGCCCATCAGGGCGCGGATGCCGCCGGCAAAGTAGAGGTCCTCGATGTGCTTGGGGCCGGCCGGGGCGATGCGGGTGATGTTGGGGGTCTTCTTGCAGACCTCGTCCCAGTCGTCGAGGGTGATGGGGTGGCCCGCCTCGGCGGCGATGGCGGTCAGGTGCAGCATGGTGTTGGTGGAGCCGCCAAAGGCCATGTCGAGCACCATGCCGTTGTGGATGGCCTCGGGGGTGACGACCTGCGACGGCGTGATGCCCTCGCGCACCAGGTCCATGATGCGCATGCCGGCCTGCTTGGCCATGCGCAGGCGCTCGGAGTAGACCGCGGGGATGGTGCCGTTGCCGGGCATGGCCATGCCGATGGCCTCGGACAGGCAGGAGATGGAGTTGGCGGTGAACATGCCCGAGCAGGAACCGCAGGTGGGACAGGAGGTGCGCTCGTAGAACTTGAGGTCGTCATCGTTCATGGTGCCGGCCGTGACCTGGCCCACCGCGTCAAAGAGGGTGTTGAGGTCTGTCTCGCAGCCGTTCTTGGCGCGACCCGCGAGCATGGGGCCGGCAGTGACCACGATGGCCGGGATGTTGAGGCGGCAGGCGGCGATGAGCATGCCGGGGATAATCTTGTCGCACCCGGGAAGCAGCACCACGCCGTCAAACTGGTGGCCCTGCACCGCGCACTCGACGGAGTCGGCTATGACCTCGCGCGAGACGAGCGAGTAGTGCATGCCCTCGTTGTTCATGGCGATGCCGTCGCAGACGCCGATGGTGGACATCTGGAACGGCGTGCCGCCAGCGGTGCGGATGCCCGCCTTCACTGCATCGGCCAGATCCTGAATATGCAGGTGGCCGGGAATGACCTCGTTCTGTGAGGAGATAACGCCGATGAACGGCTGATTCATCTCGTGCTCGGTGAGACCGTCAGCGTACAGCAGGCTGCGGTGCGGTGCACGAGCAAGACCCTTTTTGATTCCGTCGCTTCGAAGTTCCATGTCGCCCCTTTCTCCGTTCGAATCGGAGGCGACCGTCTCAGCTGACGGGCAACCGTGCAGATGCCGTCTGGGGACCAGGCCCCCGACAACAGCAAAGGCCGAAATCGGCCTCTTTGAACGCCCCAAGACGTCTTGCCACCCGACGCCTGCTTTTCCTGCGAGGCGACTGAGGTGCAGCCCTTCCGGGGCGAATCTGCACGGCTGATAACGGTTGCCACCGATCCGGCATACTGACCGCAACGCTCTGGGAGATCGTCCCAGGAAACATTACGACGTTGAGCCGAACTGCTCCGAGGCGGGAAGCGGGACGTCCGTTGCCGCGATTCCAGCAAAATCCGCGACTCTCTGTGAACGAATTGGCCCCGCGCTCCTCTTCACTGCGCTTACCTGTATTCGACTGGCTCGCAGTATACGCGCCTTCCTCTGAGGTCAAGCTTTCTCATTGGTCAGAGGGTACAAAATCTTTTCAGTGGCGATATGGGCGGGTTTGGCGAGAAACGCCGGGGTCGCGGTCCGGAGGGCCGCAAGGGTCATAGAAAAGGCGCCCGGCCGTGGAGCCGGGCGCCTTTCATGCAGCTCAGAGGTGGTATGAGGACTCAGCTGGCGTTTGCCTCAGCCGGCTTGATGATGCCGTAGCCGCCGCCGTGACGGTGATACATGACGTTGATCTGGCCGCTCTCCTTATCGATGTAGACAAAGAAGTCGTGGCCGAGAAGGTCCGTCTGCAGCAGCGCCTCGTCCTCGGTGAGGGGCTCAAGCTCGATGTACTTGTATCTGACGACCGCCTCTTCCTCCTCGGCAGCCTGAATAGCCTCAGGGGTCTTGGTGGGATCGAGGGGCACATCGCCGATCTTGGTGCGGTCGTGATGGTCGATGACGCGGGTCTTATACTTGCGCAGCTGGCGAGCGACCTTATCGGTGGCGATGTCCACCGCGGCGTACATGTCCTCATCGGCGGCTTCGACGCGAATGATATGGCCTCGCACCCGTAGCGTTATCTCACAGATGGCGGCTTTGCGGATGGAGGGGTTCTTCTCGACGCGAAGCACGACCTCTCCGGTCATAGGAGAGATGTCAAAGACCTTGGTGGCGTTCTCGAGCTTGTCGACTGCGTATTCCTTGAGCGAATCG
>OMWF01000221.1 GCA_900314665.1 uncultured Actinomycetes bacterium | reverse complement strand
CGTGGACAAGTTTGGCATCGGGCACACCACGGGCATCGACTACCCCGGCGAGGCGACGGGCATCGTGACCAGCTACGAGAACTACACTGGCGCAACGCTTGGTGCCATGGCCTTTGGCCAGGCCCTTGCCGTGCCCATGGTGCAGATAGTGCGCGCGTTTGGCATCGTTGCCAACGACGGCATACCCACCACGCCCCACTTCCTCATCTCCAAGGGTGGCGAGGGGGTCGACTGGCCTACGGGCGACCAGGTCATCTCCAAGGACACCGCCGACGAGGTTACCGACATGATGATCTCGGTCATGACCGACGGAACCGGCAAACGCGGCCAGGTCGACGGCTATACCATTGCAGGCAAGACGGGCACGGGCGAGCAGGCCGGCGAGTCTGGCGGCTACCAGGCGGGCAAGTACGTCTCGTCACTCTGCGGCTTTGCCAACGCCGAGGACCCCCAGGTCCTTGTGTACGTTGGCCTTAATGGCACACCGCACCTGGCTCTCTCCTCAGCAGCGCCAACCTTCAAGGAGATAATGGAGGCTGCCGTCACAGACCTTGGCATCTCCCCGGATGTCTCCACAACCACCACGTCGACAAAATCCACGTCGACAACCAACTAGGTCAGGGGGACCTATGTTTTCAATGGACATCGCAGACCTTGTGCTTGCTACGGGGTCGCAGCTGCTCGAAGGGGCGCCTTCTGCCCACGTAGAGGGCACCGTCGAGATCGACTCGCGCAAGGCGGGCCCGGGCTCTGTCTTTGTGGCGTTCCTCGGCGAGAAGGTCGATGGCAACGACTATGCACCGGCTGCCATCAAGGCCGGGGCGTCTTGCGTCGTGGTGACGCGTGAGCCGGACGCGTCGTTGCTTGCCCTGGCGCATGAGCACGGCTGTGCCGTCGTGCGCCCGCAGGACGACGACGCCGAGGAGTTCCTGCTCCGCCTGGCCCACGAGTGGCGTGCTCGTCACCCCAACTGGCTTGTGGTGGGTGTCACTGGCTCGGTGGGCAAGACCACCACAAAAGACCTCCTGCGCGCCGGCATCGCAAGCGCCCGCCACGTCCACGCCACCCAGGGTAACCTCAACAACCTTATTGGCCTGCCCCTCACGGTGCTCTCGGCACCAGACGACGCCGAGGTCTTAGTCTGCGAGATGGGCATGAACCACCCGGACGAGATTCGCCGCATGGCCGCCTGCTGCGCGCCCACGCTTGCCGTGATTACCAACGTAGGCACAAGCCACATTGGGCTTCTCGGCTCACGCGAGAACATCGCCCGCGCCAAGGCCGAGGTGGTCTCGGGCATGGTTGCGTCTGGTGACGCGGAACCCCTGCTGGTGCTCACGAGCGCCAACGACTACACCCCCTTCATTGCAGAGAACTTCGCGCGCCCTGCGGGCGTTGCCGTGGCATACGTGGGCGAGCGCGAGGAAGACGACGTCCGCGCGACGGATGTCCAGCTTACCGGTACGGGCGAGGCGTCCTTTACCGTCATCTGCAAGGATGGCTGGTCAAGGCGAGTCACGCCTTTGGTTCCCGGCCGCCAGGTGGTGCCCGACTTCCTTCTCGCCATGGCCGTGGTGGAGGCGCTTGGCCTCAACCGCGACGTCGCCGCGGACGCCATGGCCGCGATGCCTGCTACGAGCATGCGCCTGGCCGTATCGGAGTCGCCACGCGGCGTGCGCGTGATTGACGACTCCTACAATGCAAGCCCCGCCTCCATGGCGGCCGCCCTCGACGTCCTCTCCGAGATGGACGCCACGGGTATGCGCGTTGCCGTCTTGGGCGAGATGGGCGAGCTTGGCAGCGAGGAGCGACGCCTCCATGGCTACGTGGGCGCCTATGCCGCTGCCAAGGGTCTTGATATGCTTGTCTTCATTGGCGGGGAGCTCGCAGCGGAGATGGCCGAGGCGGCGCGCACGATGGGCGCCTCAGAGGACCGCCTGCAGCTTTTCCCCACGGTTGACGCCGCCGTGGAGACGCTTGCCCCTGTTTTCTCGCAGGGCGACCTCGTGTTGGTCAAGGCGTCGCGTTCCTGCGGTCTGGATGCGTTTGCGAGGGGAGTGCTTCGCTGATGTTCATTGTGGGAAATCCCGCGTACCCAAGCTACCAGGTGCTTCTGGCGGCAGGCGTTGCCGCCGTCATCACGGCCGTGGTAATGCCCTTCTTCATCAAGCTCATGCGC
Source organism: uncultured Actinomycetes bacterium (assembly GCA_900314665.1). GTDB lineage: Bacteria > Actinomycetota > Coriobacteriia > Coriobacteriales > RUG033 > RUG033. Next base: position 338 of record OMWF01000221.1, on the reverse strand, counting down.
CACGAGGGGCTGGGCCAGCAGGTGAGGGCCGACGGCCCCAAGCGCCACCTCGTGAAGCAGGGCACGCCCACCATGGGTGGCATCGTGATCCTTCTCGGCATTGTGGTGACGACGCTTCTCATGGCGCCCTGGTCGCCCATGCTTTTCCTCGCGCTCTTCGCGATGCTCGCAACAGGCGCCCTTGGGCTTCTCGACGACATCGAGTCCGTGGCGCACAAGCGCTCGCTGGGTCTCACGCCCTCGCAGAAGATGGTCGGCCTCACCATCGTGTGCATCATCTTCTGCCTGGTTGCGGTGAACTACTGCGGGATTGCGCCCACCATCGAGTTCCCCGGCGG
>OMWF01000213.1 GCA_900314665.1 uncultured Actinomycetes bacterium | reverse complement strand
GCGTCCTTATCGCGCACGTGGGACCCGGCCAGGTAGCCGTAGCTCTCCTCAAAGCCAAAGATAAAGCGCTCGGCCTCTCCGTCCGCCTCAAGCCGGCCAATCTGCTCGCCTATGTACTTGAAGCCGGTCAGCACGCGCCGCAGCTCAAAGCCGTACTCGGCAGCCAGCGCATCGACCATCGCCGACGAGACGATGGTGGTGATCGCCACCGCGCGCGTCAGGTCCTCCCCGCGCTCCGCGCGCATCCGGGCGATAAAGTCCAGCAGCAGCACGCCCATCTCGTTGCCGCTGATTAGGGAGTAGTCGTCGCCATCCTTAACCGCCGTGCCCACGCGGTCCGCATCGGGGTCGGTGGCCAGCAGCAGGTCGGGATGGACCTGCTCGCACAGCTCGATTCCACGCTCCAGGGCCTCACGTATCTCCGGGTTGGGGTACGGGCAGGTGGGAAAGTCCCCGTCAGGGTCGCGCTGCTCGGGAACCACATGCACGTCGGTGACGCCGATGCGCGTGAGAATGCGGGTCACGCATTCCAGACCGGTGCCGTTGAGCGGCGTGTAGACCAGCTTGAGGTCTCCGTCGGTGCCGCCCAGCAGCTGAGCCTCGGTAGCGGCCATAAAGCGGTCGAGGGTGTCCTCGCCAATAGGGGCGATAAGCCCCTCATCCACCGCCTGGTCGTAGTCCATCCGCGCCACCGAGAAGTAATCGACCTCGTCGATGGCCTGGGAGATGGCAGCCGCAGCCTCGCTTGTAATCTGGCAACCGTCCGGCCCATATACCTTATAGCCGTTGTACTGGGCGGGGTTGTGGCTGGCAGTGATGTTGATGCCAGCCGAGCACCCCAGGTCGCGCACCGCAAACGAGAGCGCCGGGGTGGGCTCGATGCGCGGATACACGTAAGCCTTCACTCCGTTGGCCGCCAGCACGCACGCCGCGTCGTGGGCAAAGAGGTCGCTGCCGTGCCGCGAATCGCGGCAGATGGCGACGGCGGGGTTCTCGTAGGTCTTCTTGAGATAGGAGGCGAGCCCCTGGGTGGCCCGTCCCACCGTGTAGACGTTCATGCGGTTGGTGCCCACGCCAAGCACTCCGCGCAATCCCGCGGTTCCAAAGCTCAACTCCTGGTAAAAGGCGTCTTTGAGCTGCTCAGGGTCATTCTGGAGGGCCTCGAGCTCTACCAGGTCGTCACCCGTGAGCGATTCGATCCAATGGTTGACCATCCGATCTTGGTCATAGGGCATGCGATTGCTCCTTTTCTGCTGCCAAACTTGTGGCTGTGCGCCACGCGAGACCGGCACTAACTCTAGCATGCACGCCGGCCATCAGCCCTCCCGGTGTGTGACGTGCACCAATGCTTCTACAGAAAACAGCACGAGGGCGAGAAAAATCTACCTATCTGTTATTACAATGTGCTAGGGGCTGTCTCTTAGGGCTGCCTAAGGAAGCTCGACAGGGCACATCAAACAGGAAAAATACGGGGACGCAGCGCAATGGCACAAAGAGAGATTGTCATCAGCACCGAGAGCGGATCGGATCTTCCCGCCGAGGTGGTAAAGAAGTACGACTTCAAAGTGGCACCGATGCACGTCATCATCGGCGGCGAGGAATTCCCCGACGACACCGAGCACGTCGACCGCGTCTTTAACTACTTCCGCTCAACCGGGCGCGTCCCCAGTACCTCCGCCGTGAACGTCGGCGAGTACGACGAGTTCTTCACCCGGATCAAAGCCGAGCATCCGGGGTGCGTCATCTACCACTTCTCGTACTCATCGCTGGCGAGCAGCACCTACGCCCACGCCGAGCAGTCCATCAAGAACTTTGACGACGTCTACCTCATCGACACCAAGAACGTGTCCGGCGGCTGCACCGCCCACATGGTCACCGCCGCCCAGTACGTCAGGGAGCACCAGGACTCAATCGAGGACTACGCCGCCTTTGCCGACGAGCTCCAAGCCCTGGCCGACCGCATCGTATGCCACTTCATCCCCGACACGCTCGAGTACCTCAAGGCGGGTGGGCGTGTCAGCAATGCCGCCTACCTGGGCGCCTCCATCCTCAAGCTGCACCCGCTCATCGAGATCGACCATGACGGGCGCCTGATCGCCACCAAGAAGTACCGCGGCAACATGGCCAAGGTGGCCCGCAAGTTTCTGCCCGAATTTCTCGAGCGCTACGACCTGGACCGGCAGTGCCTCTACCTCATGTACGGCAAGGGCCTGAGCCAGGAGACCCTCGATTACATGAAGCAGTTTGCCGCCGACAACGGCTTTGCCGACTCCATCTACGTGATGACCGGCTGCGTCATCTCCTGCCATGGGGGAGAAGGCGCCATCGGCCTGGCCGGCGTGCTCAAAGAGGGGCTCGTCACCAAGGCTTAGCCGCCGAGAAGCCCCGCGGTGGCAGCCCCGCGCCGCCGCACCGCGCGCGCTTCGCGCCCATGCGGCTCCGACCTGCGCCGCCGCTCCCAAACGCCCTCGCACACACGCCGCGCACGCCCCTCACGCATGCGGCTGCAACCTGCGCCGCCGCCCCTAATCCGCCTGCCGCGCAAAGCCCCCTCCGGCCAGCGCCGGTGTTTTGCGCCCCCCGTCGTGGGATAATCTCACGATGGTTCAACTGGCAGCGTGATTCAATGATTTGCGAGGTAAGGGGCTTATGCTCGACGTTTGCATCATCGGCGCAGGCATCGCCGGGTGCGCATGCGCCCGCGAGCTGGCGGCGTATGACCTTGATGTGATGGTGGTTGAAGCCGGCTATGACGTGTCGTGCGGAACCACGCGCGCCAACAGCGGCATCGTCCATGCCGGATACGACCCTCAGCCCGACACCCTCAAGGCCCGCTACAATGTGCTGGGCTCGCGCCTTTATCCCCAGCTCGCTCAAGAGCTGGGCTTTTCATACAGTCAATGCGGCTCGATGGTAGTAGCCTTCTCGGACGAGGAGCGCCCCGCCTTGGAGCAGCTGCTTAAGCGCGGCAACGCCAACGGGGTCGAGGGCCTGCGCATCATCGAGGACCCCGAGCTGCACCAGCGCGAGCCAAACCTGAGCCCCGCCGCAGTGGCGGCCCTCTGGGTGCCCACCGGCGGCATCGTCAATCCGTACGGCGCCTGCCTGGCCTTCGCCGAGAACGCCGCCACAAACGGCGTCGCCTTCAGGTTCAACACTTACGTGGAGTCGGTACGTCCCCTGGAAGACGGCACCTGGGAGCTCTCGCTCTGCGACCTTCTCGCCCAGGATGCGAATGCGAGCAGCAAGCAGCCTGCCGGTGCCGATCGCATCGTGGGACAGCAGCCCACGCCCACGGACACCGTGCAGGCCCGCATCGTCATCAACGCCGCCGGTCTTGAGTCCGGTCGCCTCAACAACCAGGTAAGCCCCCACCGCATCAAGATCACCCCGCGCGCCGGCGAGTACCTGCTGCTCGACAAGGCGTGGGGCGGCGCTTTCACGTCAACCATCTTCCAGGTGCCCACCAAGGCCGGCAAGGGCGTGCTGGTCACCCCCACGACCGGCAGCAACGTCCTCATCGGCCCCGACGCCATCGCCCGCGACACCGCACGCGAGCTGCAGACCACGGGCGAAGGGCTGGCCGGAGTGCTCGAGCACGCACGGCGCACCTGGGAGCACATCCCCGTGCAGGACGCGATCACCAACTTTGCCGGGCTGCGCTCCTCATGCCTGGAGGAACCCGACTTTCATTTGGGCGAGGCCTTGGACGCGCCCGGCTTCTACAACATCGCCGGCTTCGATTCACCGGGCCTCACCTCGGCCCCGGCGGTCGCTCAGGAGTATGCCGCACGCATCGCGGACCAGCTGCATGCCCAGAAGCGCCCCGACTTCAACCCGCACCGGCCCGCGCCGCTGTTCTTCTCGCAGCTCACCGACGAGGAGCGGGCCCGCCTGGCCGAGAAGGACCCCGCTTGGGGCCGCCTCATCTGCCGCTGCGAGCTCGTGACCGAGGCGCAGATCCTAGCCGCGCTCAGAAGCCCCCTGCCCGCCACCACCACCGACGCCGTCAAGTGGCGCACGCGCGCCGGCATGGGGCGCTGCCAGGCCGGCTTCTGCCTGCCCCTGGTAGCCGAGCTTATCGCCCGTGAGACGGGGTGCGAGCCCTGGCAGGTGCGCAAGGGATGGCCCGGCAGCGAGCTGGCCGTGGGGCTGCGCGGCTGCCTGACCGACCTGCCTGAGGTCAGCATGGGAGAGGAGGCCGCGCGATGAGCAAGCACATGAAGCAGATTGACATCGCCGTCATCGGCGGCGGTGCAGCGGGCCTGGCAGCCGCCACTGCTACCTACGATTCCGGCGTCTCCAACGTCGTGGTCTTTGACCGAGAAGAGGCCCCCGGAGGCATCCTCAAGCAGTGCATCCACAACGGCTTTGGCCTGCATCGCTTTAAGGAGGAGCTCACCGGCCCCGAGTACGCGGCCCGCGAGTTTGCAGCGCTTACGCAGCGTGGCATCGCCTACGTCCCCGAAGCCACGGTCTTTCAGATGGAGTCCGTCTCGGAGGGCACGCGGCTCTCGGTCCTCTCGCCTATCAACGGCTTTGAGCAGGTCCTGGCGCACGCCGTGGTGCTGGCCATGGGGTCGCGCGAGCGCACCCGCGGAGCGCTGCGCATCCCCGGCACCCGCCCGGCGGGCATCTACACCGCCGGGGCCGCCCAGCACCTCATCAACCTTCAGGGCATCATGCCTGGTAAAGAAGTGGTGATGCTGGGTTCGGGCGACATCGGGCTGATCGTCGCCCGCCGGCTGGCGTATGAGGGAGCGCACGTCAAGGCGGTCTTCAACCGCAGCCACATCTCCAGCGGCCTGCGACGCAACATCGTCCAGTGCCTCGATGATTACGGCATACCCCTCAAGCTGCTGCACACGGTGACCAGCATCTACGGGAGCAGGCGGCTGGAGGCGGTGGGCGTCTCCGAGGTTGACAAGGCCACTAAGCGCGCCATTCCCGGCACCGAGCAGATCATCCCCTGCGACACCCTGCTGCTGGCCGTAGGCCTCATTCCCGAGAACGACCTGGCCCGGCAGGCCGGCGTGACACTTGACCCCAAGAGCCATGGGGCATTGGTCGACGAGCGCTACCAAACCTCGCTTCCGGGCGTTTTTAGCTGCGGAAACGTGCTGCACATCCACGACTTGGTCGATTTTGTGAGCGAGGAGGGCGAGGCTGCGGGCAGGGCTGCCGCCGCCTATCTGGGCGCCCCATCATCCGACGCGCCCGCCGCCGACACCACGGAGGTGCTGCCCGGAGCAGGCGTCAGCTACGTTGTGCCCCAGCGGCTCTCCGCACAGCCAAACGGCAAGATTCCCCTGCGGTTCAGGGTGCGCGACGTGTACCGCGATCTCACCATCTGCGTCAGCGCCGACGGGCGGGAGGTCAAGCGGTTCCGCCGCGCCGTGGCCGTACCGGCCGAGATGCAGACTGTGCGCCTCGACGGGGCGCTGCTGGCAGGCGCCCGCACCGTCGAAGTCAGCGTCAACGCGCAGCACGAGCCTGCCGTGCAGCACGACGCCCCTTCAAAGCAACCGGCCTCTTGTGCCAAAGATCAGGAGGTGCGCTGATGTCCGACGCGCATTCCCAGCAAACTGCCCTTGATTTTGACGTGCCCGTGGTCAAACGCTTTACCTGCGTAAGCTGTCCGCAAGGCTGCGAGCTCGAGGTCACCGTTCAGGATGGGCAGGTGCTCAAGCTCACCGGCAACGCCTGCCCTCGGGGCGAGGAATACGGACGCGCCGAGGCCATCAGCCCCCAGCGGGTGCTGACCAGCTTGGTCTCTGTGCGTGGAAGCGAGCAGCCCGGCTCATGTCGGACCGAGCGCAGCATCCCCAAGGAGCTCATTCCCCAAGCGTTGGCAGAGCTACGGGCCCTTACCGTAGAGCCCCCGGTCCGCATCGGCGACGTGGTGCTGGCAGACGTCTGCGGCACGGGCGTTAACGTCATCGCCACCAGAGACGTCGAATAAGGGAGTCACGCCAGGACAAGCAGCGGACGCTCTCCCGACACGCCCCTGGCGCGTGCCGCACCCCCGGCACCGCCTCGCAGCGTGGTGCCGCACCCTAGCTGCCGCGTCAGCCTGCTTTTGTCGCAAATGTAACGTTGGGACATGGCTTTCTACCCCTGAGAGTCGGTTGGATTTCACCGCTTCAGAAACGACCTGGGGTTTTCTTGAAAGGGGGCCGCTGCGAGCACGTCGGGGCATGTCCCAACGTGACATCTGCGACAAGGAACCCGCCTTTGCCCTCAAAAATATGTCCCAACGTGACATCTGCGACAGAGACCGTCACACGTCAATCGCAAATGTAACAAAGTGCGAGGTTTTTCAGCGTCGGAGCCCGGTGAGAAAGGCCTACGGGGGCCGTCGTCGATGCGAATCCCGGGCTTTCCACCCGGGCGGCGCTCGACAGGTCAAAGGTCCCAGAAACCGAGCAGCACACAGAAAGATGCCTCCCCTAAATGCCCCCTTTGCAACCTATCGGTTTGCTCCCCCAACCCTGCTGCTTATTTTCGCCAATGCGGCGCACTCCTAAACTTCGCAGAAACGGCAGCTGGTGAGCCACGTGTCTCCGGGCTCTGCCACACAATGCCTGATGCCGGCTGCAAAGGGGACGCATAAGGGGGCGTTGCTTGTGAACATTTTGATATTTGTCATAGCCATCGTCGCATCCATCGTGATCGGCCTCAAATGGAAGGCCAACATCGGTGTGATCGCCCTGGCCGCGGCTTTAATCTGCGGATCGTTCTTCTTTGGCATGAAGCCCAACGCGGTTTTGGCCTGCTTCCCGGTAAACCTCTTCTTCTACATGTTGCTCGGTACGTTCTTCTACGGCTTTGGCATGAACAACGGCACGTTCCAGAACATCGCCCAGCGCATCCTGCATGCGTTTGGCAAGTACTCGCGCTTCATGCCCATCATCATGTACCTCACCATGGCAGTGGTCATGGCGCTGGGCGCCGGCAGCTATGCCGCCCCAGCGTTCCTCTCGCCCATCTTCTTTGGCATCGTCATCGAGATGGGCATGAACCCGCTCATCGCCGCTCTGGCCTGCTACACCGCCTGCACCGCATTCAACCTGCTGCCCTGGACCTCTGACTTTGCTCAGAAGACCGGCATCCTGGTGGCCACCTTTGGCAACGAGGCCTCACAGACCATCGGCCTGGTGGCCATGGGCTACGACATCGTCTTCCTCTTCATCTTCTTCGTGGTGTTCTGCCTGGTCACCGGCGGCTTCCGCAAACGCGATGCCAAGGACTTCCCGCCCGCCGAGCCGCTCAATCGTGAGCAGAGGTGGACCCTCATCATCATCCTGGCCCTGGCACTCCTCCTGGTTGTCCCCATGGTCATCCAGCTCTTTGCACCCAACCCCGTCACCAAGTGGATGGGCACCTACGTCGACTTCCGCGTATGCGCTGCCGTGGGCATCGTCGTCTGCCACTTTGCCAAGATCGGCGACATCGGCGACGTCATCAAGCACAGCATTCCCTGGGGCGCCGTGCTTCTGGTCTGCGGCACCGGCACCCTGGTGGGCATGGCCCAGAGCATCGGCATCGCCGACGCCATCGGCTCCTTCCTCGGCGGCGCGCTGCCTCCCAAGCTGGTCGAGCCCCTGTTCATGCTCATCTGCGGCGCACTCAGCCTGGTGGTCTCGGGCGGCGTCATCCAGCCGATGATGACGGGCCTCATCCCCGGCATCGCCGCCGCCTCCGGCTGCGACCCAATGGCCCTCGCCGTCTGCATGATGGTCGGTTTGCAGTACGCCGGCTTCAGCCCGTTCTCGATGGGCGGCACCATGGCCACCATCGGTTGCACGGATGACAAGATGCGCAACAAGATGTTCCTGCCCATGCTCGCCATCGCCATCAGCTTCGTGGTCATCACCGCGGTGGTCTCCTGGTTCGGCTTCTTCGACTTCATCTTCGCGTAACACCGGCGGGCCCCGCTGTCTCCCGCGCCAGCGGGGCCTTGTCCTGTCCCATCCATCCACTCTGCAGACAGGAGCCACTAGATGAGTGATTCCCAACTCTCCCTTCTCTTTGGCGGCGACTTCTCCGTCGGCAAAGACTCCGCCACCTACCTGGAAGGCGTCAACGACCTGCTTGATTCCGCTGACGTCCGGATGTTCCAGCTGGAGGAGCCGTACACCAAGGAGCTGCTCGAAAGCGCCGGACCCTACAAGGTCACGAGCGTGCTCGACCCCATCATCGGCAAGGTCGACCTGGTAACGCTGTCCGGCAACCACTTCTATGACTACGGCGAGACCGGTGTTCATGACACTATCGAGTGGTGCCATGACAACGGAATCGTCTGCGTAGGCGGTGGCAGCACTGCCGAGGAAGCTCGGCAGCCCGGCTTTTTCGAGAAGGATGGCGTCCGCATCGGCGTCCTTGCCTGGAATGTGATCGGCTCAAAGTACACCTTTGCCACGCCGAATCGCGGAGGCACCAACGGCTTGCAGTTCACGCGCGCCTGGGTCCCCGAGAGCCAGCTCGACCAGACCACCAAGCAGCTGCGCATAGAGTTCGACACCCATTCGCTTAAGGAGCCCGTCGAATTCTCCGAGAAGTTCTGGGGTCATAACTACCTCGAGCCTTCGGCCCTGCTGCAGATGGCCGATGACATCCGCGCTGCCAAGGCCCAGTGCGACGTGCTTATCGCCTATTACCACATGGGCTATGTGCACCAGCCGGTCATCGTCAACGATTGGGAGTGCCTCATCGCGCACATGGCCATCGATGCCGGAGCCGACGCAGTCACCGCCTCGCACAGCCACGTGGCCCATGGCGTGGAGGTCTACCGCGATGCTCCTATCTTCTACGGCCTCAACAACTTTGTGATGTGGGTGCCACAGCTCTCCCCCAACTTCAAGGGCAAGATTCCCGGCGACAAGGACAGCGGCAACGAGGAGTGGATCAAAGCCCGGGTCAAGCGCTTTGGCTTTGTCCCGGACCCCGAGTACCCCACCTACCCGTTCCATCCCGAATCGGTCTACTGCCCGGTCGCCAAGTTCATCATCGAGAAGGACGCTGACGGCGCCCATATCGCCCAAACCCGCATGGTTTTGATGAAGACCGAAAAGAGCGGCATTCCCTACGTCCACGGACAGGATGAAGCCGGGCGAGAAACCCTCAACTACATGCAAAGCATCACTCAGAAGGCCGGCCTCAACGCCGTCTTTGACTGGGATGGCGACGAAGTCATCGTCCACGACTGAGGCCGCCAGAGCCTCTCCAACCAGGCCCTTCCTCTTCCCTGCTGCCCCGCAGTCCCCTTACCAACTGCGGGGCAGCCCCTTATCT
>OMWF01000216.1 GCA_900314665.1 uncultured Actinomycetes bacterium | reverse complement strand
CCCGACGTGGGCCGCGCCAAGGCCGCCAAGAAGCTTTCCGACCTGCTCGACTGCGACTTGGCGATCATGGCCAAGAACCGCCCCGAGCACAACAAGGCCGAGGTGAGTACGGTCATCGGCAACGTCGAGGGCAAGAACTGCGTGGTCAACGACGACATGATCGACACCGCCGGCACCATCTGCGCCAGCATGGCCGCCCTGAAGGAGGCCGGCGCCAAGTCCATCCACGTGTGCGCCACCCACGGCCTGTTCTCCGGCCCGGCGGTGGAGCGCATTGCCGCCAGCGTCTGCGACGAGGTCGTGGTCACCGATACGGTGCCGCTCTCTGAGGCCGCTCAGAACTGCCCCAAGATCAAGGTCATCTCGGTCTCCGACCTCTTTGCCCGCGCTATCCACAACGTCTACACCGAGACCTCGGTCTCCGAGTTCTTCGACCCCGACTTCCAGCTGTAAGACAGCAGGCAGCAGGCGATACACGGGCGCTCCGGCAAGGGGCGCCCGTGGTGTATCCGGGATACGGTGCCAAAGGAGGGCCGATGGGCATCAAGCTGGTGGCCGGGTTGGGAAATCCCGGTGCCGAATATGCGAATACCAGGCATAACGCCGGATATCAGGTGATTGACGAGTTGGCTGGCCGCCTCCATGCCACGTATTGGAAGCAGCAGTGCGGCTGCCTGGTGGCGCAGGTCTCCTGCGAGGCCAGCCCCGAGGGCCAGATCATCCTGGCCAAGCCCCAGTCCTTCATGAACGAGTGCGGCGGTCCGCTCAAACGGCTGCTTGCCCAGTACCGCGTAACCCCAGCCGAGCTGCTGGTGGTTCACGACGAGTTGGAGCTGCCCGCCGGCGAGGTGCGCTTCAAGCAGGGTGGTGGCCATGCGGGCCACAACGGTTTGCGCTCGCTCATCGAGAAGACCGCGAGCCGCGACTTCTCCCGGGTGCGGATGGGTATCGGCAGGCCTCCGGGACGGATGGACCCGGCCGCCTACGTGCTGCAACCGCTGAGGAACCGGGATGCCGAGGACTTTGCCGTCGAGGTGGCCCTGGGCGCTGACATAGCGGTCTATGCAGTGGAGCACGGTGCCGAGAAGGCCCTGCGAGCATATGGCGGCAAGCGCTGAGCAGGCGGCCGCGCGGTCTCGGGCGTTGACCGGAAGGGAGCCAAAACCATGGGGCTTGTCGACAAGAACGGCCTGACCGAGGCCCAGTTTCTGGCCGCTTATCGGCAGAAAGACTATCCGCGACCCTCGCTGACCGCCGACATCGTCCTCTTTAGGCGCGGCGCCTCCGGTTTTGCAGACCAGCTCCAGGTGCTGCTCATCAGGCGGGGAGGGCATCCCTTCCTAGGCTGCTGGGCGCTGCCCGGAGGCTTCGTGAACGAGGGTGAGGATGCAGCAGCCGCCGCTCGCCGGGAGCTTGCCGAGGAGACGGGCCTTGTCGGCCTGGCCCTCGAGCCCTTTGGGCTCTACAGCTCGCCCGGGCGCGACCCGCGGGCTTGGGTGGTGAGTGCGGCGTTTCTCGGCGTGGATGATGCCGGGATGAGAGCGCGGGCAGGCGACGATGCGGCCGACGCCCGGTGGTTCTCGCTTGAGGTGACTGAGAAGGGCACGGGCGTGAGGCATCTCCTGGCGCAGGACGGTGACACGGTCCTTACCTGCGAATTCAATCTGATACCGCAGGCGTACAGCGCCCCTCGCGCAGGGATGGGTCAGGCTAAGGGCTTTGCTTTTGACCACGCGCAGATCATTGCCGACGCCTACTTGCGCTTCACACACGCTATTGGATAGGAGCAGCGTCCAATGTCCACCCTCTCCAACGCCATCCTGCTGGCTGATGACGACCGCACCTCAAACGCGCTGGTACAGAAGGCGCTCACGGGGGCGGGGCTGCGGGTGGTGGAGCTTTTCTCGCCTGGATTGCTGGTCAAGACAATGGACCAGCACGTGCCGCCGGTGGTGGTGCTGGACCCGCACGCCTATGCCGGCAAGGGTTGGCAGCTGCTCATCGAGTTGAGGCGCGACGCCCGCTACATTCCGGTGCCGGTCATCTGTCTGATGGATGGATCCGACGCCACCGAGCGCGCTTTGGCCTTTGAGCAGGGTGCGCAGCAGTGTGCCGCCAAGCCGGTCGATCCTGCGGAGATGGTGGCTCGGGTGCGCGGGGTCATCGCTCATCGCCAGCAGATGGCGCGTCTCTTCAACAGCGAATCGCGAGCTATGCGACGCATGCCTGCCACCCGCGGCGCGGTGCGAGTGCCGTTGATGATCGACGATGTGCTGTACTTCAAAGCCGAGCGCAAGACCGTCTACGCATACACCGAGGAAGGCACGTACCAGGTGGATGCCACCCTCTCGGAACTCGAAGGGGCGTTTGGGCAGCAGGAGTTCTTGCGGGTGCACCGCGCGTACCTGGTGCATCTTCCCAAAGTGAGCGGGATCGTCCGCGGTGCGGAGGGGACGCGGGTCGAGCTGGGGAGTGTCAGCGTGCCGGTTTCGCGCCGCCAAGTCCGCGCCGTCCATGAGGCACTTCACCTGTAACGCGGCTCGGGCCTGAGAGCGCCTTCGAGCTGGCGACCTCCGCACGCGCCCGGCTACGTCAGCTTATCGCACCTACCAGAACACCCGGATGACGATGAGGCCGGCCACCATGGCGGCCGTGAACAGCAGCGCCAGCACGTCGGCGCGTCCAACTGACATCGGGTGTAGGCGCGTGCGGTCGGCTCCTCCCCGGTAGCAGCGGCTGTCCATGGCCTGGGCGAGCTTCTCGGCATGGCGGAAGGCACTCGCAAAGAGCGGGGCCAGAAGGGGCATCAGTAGCTTGAGCCGCTTGATAAGACCGCCCTGGTCAAAACAGGCGCCGCGACTCTCCTGCGCCCCTTTGACCTTGTAGTACTCATCGAGGAAGGTGGGCAGGAAGCGGAAGGCGATGCTCACCATCATCGAGAGCTCCTGCACCGGCACGCCCAGGCGGGTTAGCGGGCGCATGATGGCTGCGAGACCGTCTGCCAGGTCGATGGGCGAGGTCGTGAGGGTCAGAAGCGATGCGGCAAAGAGCATGAGCCCGATGCGCAACGTGAAGACCAGGGCGTTATAGAAGCCGCCGGAGCTGATGGCAAAGTAACCCCACTGCCAGTAGAGCGTACCCTCGTTGGTGGCCACGATGTTGAAGATGGCAGCCAGCGCCATGATGAAGAGCAGCGGTTTTATCGAGTTGAAGAGCTCGCGCCAGGGGATGTTGGAAAGGCTCACGGCCACTACGGTGAACACGGCCAGGGGGATGATGCCCTGCAAGGTCACGGCGATGATGGCGGTGATCATGTAGACCACCGCGATGGTGAGCTTGATGCGCGGATCCATGCGGTGCAGCACGGAGTCCGTGGCGTAGTAGCTGCCAAAGACGAGCATCCGGTTGCTATCCACGGCGCTCGCCTCCGTCCGCCTCGCCGGCCTGCATCAACGCCAGGTACTGCTCCTTGGTGCGCGGTCCGATTCGACTGGCGATGGCATCGGCCAGCTGCTCGAGCGTGATGATGTCCGGCGGCAGCGGAAACCCGCGTCCGCGCAGCTCGTCGGCAAACTTGGTCGCCCGGGGAACGCCCAGGTTGATGTCGTGCAGCTCGGCCGCATGGCTAAAGACCTCGGCCGGGGTGCCGTGCATAAAGACACGCCCGCGGTTGAGCACAAGCACCGACTGGGCGTTCTCGGCCACATCCTCCATGCTGTGGGTCACCATCACGATGGTGAGCCCCAGCTCGTCGTGGAGCTCGTGCACGTGCTGCATGATTTCGATCCGGCCCTGCGGGTCCAGCCCTGCCATGGGCTCGTCGAGCACCAGCACCTTGGGGTGCATGGCGAGAGCCCCTGCGATCGCCACCCGGCGCTGCTGCCCGCCGGAAAGCTCAAAGGGGCTCTGCTGCCCCACCTCGCCATAGGAGAGCCCCAGGTGGTCGAGGGCGCTTCTGACCCGGCGCTGCACCTCGTCCTCGTCGACCCCCAGGTTGCGGGGGCCAAAGGCCACGTCCTCCGCCACCGTGTTGGCAAAGAGCTGGTACTCGGGGTACTGAAAGGTCAAGCCCACGTAGCGGCGGACCGCGCGGCGATTGGCCTTCTCGGCCAGGTCCAACCCATCTACCAGCACCCTGCCCGAGGTGGGCTGGAGCAGGCCGTTCATGTGCTGCACCAGCGTCGACTTTCCGCTGCCGGTGTGGCCGATGATGGCCAGGAACTGCCCGTCGGGGATGGTCAGGCTCACATCGTCGAGGGCCTGGGGGATGGAGGCCCCGCGCTTCTTGGCGTCGGCCGGGTTGTAGTTGTAACTCACATGTTCAAAGGTTATCGGCATAGCGCGTCCTGTAGCAGGTCTTCGTCCACCGTGAAGGGGGCGTACGTGCCGCGGCGGCGGAGCGCGGCTGTGAGCTGTACCGAGAAGGGCTCCTCCAGGCGCAGCCTGCTCATGAGCTCGTGGTGGGTGAAGACCTCGGTGGTGGAGCCCTGGGTCACGATGCGCCCGCGGTCGAGCACGATGACCCGGTCGGCGCTGATGGCCTCGTCCATGAAGTGGGTGATGAGCACCACGGTGATGCCCTGGGCGTTGAGCTCGTGGCTGACGCGCCTGATGCCGCGGCGTCCGCGCACGTCCAGCATGGCGCCCGGCTCGTCGAGAATGAGCACGTCGGGGGTCATGGCCAGGATGCCAGCGATGGCCACCCGCTGCTTCTGCCCGCCGGACAGGTTGTCGGTCTCGCGAGAGGAGAAGTCCTGCATGGCCACGGCGGTCAGAGAGGTCTCTACCCGGCGGGCGATTTCGGCCGGCTCCATCCCCAGGTTCTCCGGGCCAAAGGCCACGTCGTCGGCTACCACCGAGGTAATCATCTGGTCGTCGGGGTCCTGGAAGACCAGCCCCGCGTGCTGGCGCACGTAGAAGCGCTGGCTCTCGTCCGAGGTGTCCCGCCCCATCACCCGGACCACTCCCTCGTCGGGCTGGTAGATGCCGTTCATGAGCTTGGCTACGGTGGACTTTCCGGAGCCGTTGCTGCCCACGATGGCCACGTACTCGCCGCGCGCGATGGACAGCGTGAGGTCGTCGACCACGTTGCCGTCCTCATCGCTGTAGCGATAGGAGACGTGGTCGAAGGTGATGGCCGGCTCGGCCGCCGCCTCGATGCCGGCGGCCGAGCCGGTGCTGCTCGGGGACGAGAGCGACGAGCTCTCGGAGGACGTCGCGTTGATGTCCGCGACCGAGCTGGTGCTGCTCGAAGCGTTGTTCTCGGTGATGCTCACGGGTGGCTACGCCTGCTTTGCCTTCTTGGCCTTCTTGGACTGCGCCATCTTGCCCACCGACCCGTAGAGCAGAAAGGCCAGCACGGCGTTGACGGCGGCCTTGAAGATGTTGAAGGGCAGGAGCAGCGGCAGGATCATGGCGATGATGGCCGAGACGGGCATGCCGGTGTAGATGGGGGTGACCACCAGGTTCAAGGCGATGAGCACGACCACGCTCAGAGCCGACCCCACGATGAGGGCGGCGACGGCCCGGCCGCGCGTGCCCTTGGGGCGGAAGATGAGCGCGGCGGGGATGACCAGGGCGGCCACGCCGCAGAGGTTCATGAGGGCGCCCCAGAAGTTGCCCGAGACCAAGGCGTGGATGATGACCGAGATGAGCCCGATCACAAAGCCGGGGATGGGTCCGTAGACAAAGCCGCCGATAATGGCCGGCACAAAGGAGGCGTCGTACTTGAGGAAGCCGCCAAAGTTGCCGATCTCGAGGAAGCTGAGAAGTGCGCCGATTGCGGCCAGCAGAGCAAGGGTCACCATCGTGCGGGTGTCCCAGGTGGGTTTGGCGTTGCTCAGGGTGGTGCTGGTTCGTGCCATGGTAGTGCCCCTTTCTGGTTGGGGCGGGCACAAAAAATGCCCGCCAGGTTTGCATCTGCGGGCATCGGCACATCTCTATGAGCTCGACCAGCGAGGTCTCAAGCGACATGCTCTGTTCTTTCATCCGGACTATACCGTCGGTATCGGGTTCGCACCGATTCTGCCCCGCGTTACTCGAGCTCGTGGACTCGTGGCCCGAAGGCCCATCACCACCGGTGGGGAATCGCACCCCGCCCTGAACAGATCACGCCTCAAACCGTAGTCATGAGCTTGGACCCTGTCAACCGGTGAACGGTGGGGCTGCTCGATCGCTGGCTCTGCGGCCCCTTCTCCGAGGCAGGTCTCGCGGTACACTGATAAGAGCCGATTCCATCTCTTTCGAGGAGGCCCCTGGTGCTGATCATCAAGGACGGAACCATCAATGACGCCGTGACCCATTACCCTTACAAGGCTGACATTCTTGTGGAGGAGGGCAAGATCGCCCGGGTGGCTCCCAGCATCGACCAGCAGGGCGCCAAGGTGGTCGACGCCTCGGGGCTCAACGTGTATCCCGGCCTGGTGGACTGCTCCAGCTCCTTGGGGCTGGGCGAGGACCGCAGCCGGCTCAACACGGTCGGGAGCAACGCCTGCACGCCGCAGACTCGAGCCCTCGACGGGGTGAGCCCCTTTGACCCGGGGCTGGCCGGCGCCGTGGCTGCCGGGGCGACCACCATCTGCACGGGACCCCGGACCACCAGCGTCATCGGGGGCTCGTCGGTGACATACAAGGCCCTGGGCAAGCGCATCGATGACATGGTGGTGCGCTCTGCCGCCGCCATGGAGTGCGCATTTGCGGAGGAGACGGGGATGGAAGACGCGGCCTTGCTGCGCGAGGAGCTCTTCAAGGCGCGTGAGTACGCGCAGCGGGTGGATGCGGCGATGGAGCCGGTCTCCAAGAAGTCGGGCGAGACCCGCGCCAACCCCGAGAAGCTCCCCGAGTTTGACATCCGCATGAACGCCTTGCTCCCCGTGGTGCGGGGGCTGATGCCGTTGCGCGTCCATGCGACAAGTTCAAGCCTGCTCTTCACGGCCCAGCGCATCGGCAGGGAGTTTGGGCTCAAGGTGGTGCTCGAGTACCAGGTCGATGCGCCTCAGGCGGTGGAGGAGCTGGCGGCTTCCGGCGCCCCGATCGTGCTGGTGCCCGAGGCGGACAGCCATAACACTGCCGTCCTTGAGCCGGAGGGCTGGCGCTCGCCGTCCGCCTTTGCGAGTGCTGGCGCGCAACCGGCCATCGCCTCCGGAAACCTGAGTCTGACCCGCGAGTGCGGCCTGGCCGACTATGCGCGGGCGGCGATCAAGCAGGGCATGAGCCACTTTGATGCCCTGAGGGCCGTCACTGCTACTGCCGCGAGCATTGCCGGCGCCGACGAGCGGTGCGGCACCATCAGCAAGGGCAAAGACGCTGACCTGGTGCTGTGCGAAGGCGATCTCTTTGAGGCTGGCAGCATCAAGGCCGTCTACTGCGGTGGCGTTCAGGTTCTGTAAGGGGAGCGCAGCCCGGCTCGGCAACCGCGGTGGAGGTGCACCTCCGCTCGGCAGCTTCGCGGAAGCGCATCCCCGCTCGGCAACCGCGCTTGCCTCCCATGTGCGGTCGGGGATTGCCCATCAGCCGCGGTCGCCTGAGCCGCCATCCCCTCAGGCGTGGCCAACGTGGAGCTTACATATGCAATATAATGCATAAAAATGTGATTATATACTGAACTATGATTAATAAAGCAAAACGGTATTTTGAATGCCCAAAAAAAGAAGAGAAGCCTCGAAATACCGTTATGCAGTGTGCTTATGGAGGCTACCTGCTTCCTTTGCGCTCAACGTTACCTGGGGTTTTTCTGATGTGTACCCAAAAATGCCGTTTGCATACCCGGTATTTCGAGGCTTCTCTTCTTTTTTGGAAGCGTCGCAGGGACGGATAGCGAGATGCATGCAGATACATGCATATACAAGCCTGGATATGCAATATTCTGGATGTGTTTGGAATCTGAATGAGCGGGGCGGGAGAGAGGTCGATGGGCAGGTCGGTGGCATGAGCGCTCGAGGGCATCCGCAGGCCGGTCCGTCCGGCATCCGCAGGCCGGTCCGAACCGCATCCGCAGGCTATCCCACCGTTAGCAGCTCCAACAAACGTGCCCCCGATATACCGGGGGCACGTCCTTCTCGCATGGCTTGAAATCAAAGGAGGCTAGTTCTTCAGGCTGTTGATGGGGGCGGGGAAGCGGCCGCCGCGGTGAGCCAGCACATGGCCGGCGGTCCGACCCACATCCATGATGGGGGCGCTGCCGAGAAGCCCGCCAAACTCGAGCATCTCGCCGGCCTTCCTGCCAATGGCGGGAATGACGCGGACCGCAGTCGTCTTGTTGTTGATGACGCCGATGGCGGCTTCGTCGGCGATGATGCCAAAGATGGTCTCGGCGTCGACATCGCCGGGGATGGCGATCATGTCGAGGCCCACCGAGCAGACGCTGGTCATGGCCTCGAGCTTCTCGATGCGCAGGGAACCATCCTGAGCAGCGCGGATCATGCCGGCATCCTCGGACACGGGGATGAAGGCGCCGGACAGGCCGCCTACCGAGCTGGAGCCCATCACGCCGCCCTTCTTGACGCAGTCGTTGAGCAGCGCCAGGGCGGCGGTGGTGCCGGGGCCACCGGTCTGTCCCACGCCGATGGCCTCGAGGATGTCGGAGACGGAGTCGCCCACCGCGGGGGTGGGGGCCAGCGAGAGGTCGAGGATGCCGCGGGCGACGCCCATGCGCTTGCTGGCCTCGCGGCTGATGAGCTCGCCGGCGCGGGTGATCTTGAAGGCCGTGGCCTTGATGGTCTCGGCCACCGCGGTCAGGTCGGCGTCCTCAGGAAGCATCTCGAGGGCGGCGCGCACCACGCCGGGGCCGGAGACGCCCACGTTGATGACCTCGCCGGCCTCGCCGGAACCGTGCACGGCACCCGCCATAAAGGGGTTGTCCTCCACCATGTTGGCAAAGACCACCAGCTTGGCACAGGCCAGGCAGCTCCTGTCCTTGGTGAGCTCGGCGGCCTTGAGGACGATCTGGGCCAGCCTGAAGGCGGCGTCCATGTTGATGCCGGCGCGGGTGGAGGCCACGTTTACCGACGAGCAGACCAGCTCGGTCGTGGCCAGGGCGGCGGGGATGGACTCGATGAGGCGCCGGTCGGCGTCAGTCATGCCCTTCTGCACCAGGGCGGAGTAACCGCCGATGAAGTTGACGCCCACCGCCTGGGCGGCCTTGTCCATGGCGGCGGCGATGGGGGAGAGGTCCTCCTCAGGGCAGGCGGCGCAGATTTCGGCGATTGGGGTCACCGAGATGCGCTTATGCACGATGGGGATTCCAAATTCGCGTTCGAGCTGCTCGGCGGTGGGTACGAGCTGCTCGGCGGCGGTGGTGATGCGGTCGTAGACCTTGCGGCAGAGGGTCTCAAGGTCCTCATCTACGCAGTCTCGCAGCGAGAGGCCCAGAGTGATGGTGCGGATGTCCAGGTTCTGCTGAGTGACCATGGAGTTGGTATCGGCCACGTCTTGCGGTGTGATGCGCACGGTGACTCCTCACTGGTAACAGGCTCGCCCGCGACGGAACAGATTCTCTTGCGGGTGCTGGATATGTTTGGTTAAGGCTTCATGATACACGCGCGAGCCGCTGCTAGACGGCCCCGGTGCGGTTGCCGGGGCGGACGGCGGGGCGTGAGTTTGGAGGAATGCGTGCGGGCTCGCGCCAGCCAGAGGCGCGGCGGCCTGCAACGGCTGCTGGGGTGCAGGCCATGTTGCCACCGGGGGTGCCCCCCATAGCTTATCGATCCAGATTTCAGCGGTTGGCGGCGACGGGTTCTTTGGAGATGGAATCAACCCCGTGCGCTGTGAGGCTTTCGCCTGATTGAAGGTGTCGTCTGGGCGAAAGGCCCCCCGCAGGCGCAGGTCTCGCACGTCGCCCGTCCGAGCGAGGAACCGAACCCCGCAAACCTCGAAACCCATACGCTGCCCGCGCAGAGGCCTCGCGACCCGGCCGGCGGGGCAGCGGGCATTGATGCAAATGTAACAAAACGCGAAGTTTTGGGGCCGTGGTGCCGTCCCCGTGCTGCAAATGTAACAAAACGCGAAGTTTTCACCGCCCGGGACCCTGCCACGCGGGGGCGCCTCCAGCAAAAGCCCAGGATTCGCATCGGCGGAGGCCCTCGCGGGCCCCTCCGCACGGTGTCCGGAGCTGAAAATCTTCGCGTTTTGTTACATTTGCAGCAGCGCTGAGCCTCCGAGCTTCAGAATCTTCGCGTTTTGTTACATTTGCGACAGAGGGAGCGGGGCGAGGGGTCCGGCGCCTGCACAGTGGGGCGGATCCATGGCCGGTCGCCGGCGGGGGCCAGGTTGCCGGAGGCACGGGAGTGTGTTGGCTGCCGGTGCGCGAACCTCGGTCTGCCACAGGCGCAGGCCAGGTTGGGCCGGGAGTGCGGGCTTGGGACGTGCGTTTGGACCGGACCGGACGTCCCGCTGCCACCGCTACCCTAAGAAAACCAACACTTTGTTGATAAACAACCATGGTGTTGATAAACCGTCATGACATGAGGTTATCCTAACCTCTGCACAATTGGACGAGGACGGTTCTCCGCACCTCGCACGGCCACAGCAAGGAGCCTTATCGCATGTCATCTACCAGCGACGATCGGCGCGTGCAGCGCACCAAGCGGATGCTGCGCAGCGCCTTGGCGCAGCTCATCGAGGAGAAGCACGGCATCGACAACGTGACCGTGGCCGAGCTCACCGAGCGAGCGGACCTCAACCGTGGCACCTTCTATGCCCACTACTCGGACAAAAACGACCTGCTCCACAGTTGCGAGGGCGAGTTTCTCGCCCAGGTCGAGCAGCTGCAGCAGAGCATCCAGACGGTGACCTTCGACGACGCCTTCGAGGCGGTGATGGAAGACAAGCCGCTGGCCTTTGCCGTCTCGCTCTACGACTTCTTGCGCGAGAACGGCGACTTCATCAAGGCCCTGCTGGGCCCGTACGGAGACGCCGGATTTCAGGTGCGCCTGCGCGACACCGTGAGCCGCTACCTGGTGCAATCGGTACTTACAGAGGCGTACCGCACCGAGATGAACACCCTCACCGAGTATTACATCGCCTACTTTGCCTCGGCGCATCTGGGCGTCATCCAGCACTGGCTAGAACGGGGCATGCAGGAGAGCTCCGAGCAGATGGCTCGCATGGTGCTCTCCATCATGTTCATGCGCCTGGGCGATAAGATCTCGCTCTCCGAGCAGCACCCCGAGCCGGACGCTCCGGCTCGTCCCGCAGACGCCTCCCAAGCTGCGTCCGCGTCGCACCCGACCGCATCCACCACTGTCCGCTAAAGGGGCGTGACACCCATGACTGATACGACCTCTGCACCGTTGAGCACCGACGCCTCTGCCCTCGCCGACACCGACGCGGTCGACCTGGACGCCAAGGTTACCAGCTACAAGCCCGGGGAGCTGACCCAGCAGCCTGCCGCCAGCGACGCCCAGCCCTCCGCCGCCCATCTGCACCTGGGCGTGGACGTGGGATCGACCACCGTCAAGCTGCTGGTCATGGATGATGACAAGGACGTGCGCTACTCGGTCTACCGCCGCCATCACACCGACATCCGGGCCACCATCACCGACCTCGTCACCGAGGCCATCGAGGTGCTGGGCGACGAGCCCATGACCGTGGCCATCACCGGCTCGGGGGGCCTGCTCCTGGCTCAGTGGCTCGACCTGCCCTTTGTACAGGAGGTGGTGGCCGACAAGACCGCCGTCGAGACCTTCATCCCCCAAACCGACGTGGCCATCGAGCTGGGCGGCGAGGATGCCAAGATCATCTACTTCGACAACGGCATCGAGCAGCGCATGAACGGCACCTGCGCGGGCGGCACCGGGGCGTTTATCGACCAGATGGCGGCCCTGCTCGACACCGACGCGACCGGGCTCAACACCCTGGCCGAGGGGTATCAGACCATCTATCCCATCGCCAGCCGCTGCGGCGTCTTTGCCAAGACCGACGTCCAGCCGCTCCTCAACGAGGGCGCCCGTCGCGAGGACATCGCCGCCTCCATCTTCCAAAGCGTCGTCACGCAGACCATCTCCGGCCTGGCCTGCGGCCGTCCCATCCGGGGACACGTGGCCTTCTTGGGCGGCCCTCTCAAGTACCTGCCTCAGCTGCGCGAGCGCTTCATCGAGACCCTCAAGCTCACTGACGAGACCGCCATCATCCCCGAGAACGGCCACCTCTTTGTGGCCAGCGGGGCGGCTCTGGCCGGGCGCCGCGAGGCCGCGGTGACCCTGCCCGAGGTGCTGCGCCGCCTCTCCGAGCTGGGCGACACCCAGGGCAGCGAGGTGGTGCGCCTCGACCCGCTCTTCAAGGACGAGACCGACTACCAGGCCTTCAAGGAGCGCCATGACAAGGACGCCGTGCCCCTGGCTGAGCTGTCCTCCTACCGCGGCGAAGCCTACCTGGGCATCGATGCCGGCTCGACCACCATCAAAAGCGCGCTTATCGGCCGCGATGGCGAGGTCTTGCGGGTAAGCTACGCCAACAACAAGGGCGACGTCCTGGGCGCCGCCAAACGCATGCTCTCCGACCTCTACGACGACCTGCCGGTGGACGAGTCGGGCGCGCCCCTGGTGACCATCGGCCATGCCACCGTCACCGGCTATGGCGAAGGCATGCTGCTCGAAGCCTTGCGCTGCGACTCGGGTGAGATCGAGACCGTCGCCCATCTGCGCGGCGCCCAGGCCTTTGTGCCCGACGTCGAGTCGATCCTGGACATCGGCGGCCAGGACATGAAGTTTCTGCGCGTGCGCAACGGTGTCATCGACCACATCATGCTCAACGAGGCCTGCTCGAGCGGCTGCGGCTCGTTCCTCGAGGCCTTCGCCTCCAGCCTGGGGCTTTCCATCCAGGAGTTTGCGCACGAGGCGCTCGCCGCCGAGGGTCCCGTCGACCTGGGCAGCCGCTGCACCGTCTTCATGAACTCGCGGGTCAAGCAGGCTCAGAAGGAGGGCGCCACGGTTGGCGACATCTCAGCCGGCCTGTCCTACTCGGTCATCAAGAACGCCATCTTCAAGGTCATCAAGATGCGCGACCCGCGGGAGATGGGCGACAAGATCGTGGTCCAGGGCGGCACCTTCCTCAACGACGCCGTGCTGCGCGCCTTTGAGCAGCTGGTGGGCAAGGACGTGGTGCGTCCCAGCATCGCCGGCAACATGGGCGCCTACGGGGCGGCGCTCCTGGCCCGCGAGCGCAACACCGGCGCGGGCTCCACGCTGCTCGACAAGGCCGGCCTCGAAGCCCTGGCCCCGGTCAACAAGACCGTGCGCTGCGGGCTGTGCGAGAACCACTGCCTGATCACCGTCAGCGACTTTGGCGTGGACCCGGACACCGGCAAGCACCGCCGCTTCGTGACCGGCAACCGCTGCGAGCGCGGCGCCGGGGTGGGGCGCAAGGCAAGCGACGCCCCCAACCTCTTCAAGTTCAAGAACGACCTGCTCTTCAACCGCCCCTGCCTGGACCCGGACGAGGCCCCGCGCGGCACGGTGGGCATCCCCCGCGCGCTCAACATGTACGAGAACTACCCCTTCTGGCACACCTTCTTCACCAAGCTCGGCTACGCGGTGGTGCTCTCGGACAACTCCTCCAAGAAGACGTACGAGGCGGGCATCGAGTCGATGCCCAGCGAGAGTGTGTGCTATCCGGCCAAGCTGAGCCACGGCCATATCATGAACCTGCTCCAGAAAAAGGTTGACTTCATCTGGATGCCCTGCGTCAAGTGGGAGCGCCAGGAGGACCCGGGCGCCGGCAACCACTACAACTGCCCCATCGTGATGAGCTACCCCGAGGCCCTGAAGCTCAACATCGAGGAGCTGCGCGACCCCCAGAACGAGTTCCTCTGCCCGTTTGTTCCCTACGACCACAAGGACCTGCTGCCCAAGCGCCTCTACCAGTACCTGGTAAAGGATCGTCCCAAGAGCGCCAATCACGGCAACCCGCCCTCCAAGGCCGAGGTCAAGGCCGCGGTCGATGCCGCCTGGCAGGCCGACCTGGACTTCAAGGAGGCCATGCGCAAGAAGGGCGAGGAGACCCTCAAGTGGCTTGAGGACAACCACCGCCACGGCATCGTGCTGGCCGGCCGCCCCTATCACAACGACCCCGAGATCAACCACGCCATTCCCGAGCTGCTCACGAGCTTTGGCCTGGCCGTCTTTACCGAGGACTCGGTCTCGCACCTGATGAAGCCCGAGAAGCCCATTCGCGTGGTGGATCAGTGGATGTTCCACTCCCGCCTGTATGCCGCCGCCCGTCTCTGCACGACCCGCAAGGACCTGGACCTCATCCAGCTCCAGAGCTTTGGCTGCGGCTTGGACGCGGTGACCACCGACGAGGTGCAGGAGATTCTGGAGAACTCCGGCAAAATCTACACGGTGCTCAAGATTGACGAGGTAAGCAACCTGGGTGCGGCCCGCATCAGGGTGCGCAGCCTGATTGCCGCCCTGAAGGACCAGGAGGCCGCCGACCCGCACCCCGAGGTCAACGAGCGGCCCAGCAAGTCTGCCGCCTTCCCTCGCGTGCAGTTCACCAAGGAGATGCGCGACCAGGGATGGACCATCCTCTGCCCCCAGCTCTCGCCCATCCACTTCGAGCTCATCATCGCCGGCGTGCGCAGCCTGGGCTACAACGTCGAGCTGCTGCCCAGCGTGGACCACGGGGCGGTCGAGGCGGGCCTCAAGTACGTCAACAACGACGTCTGCTACCCCAGCGTGCTCACCACCGGCCAGGTCATGGAGGCAATCGACTCCGGCAAGTACGACCTGACCCGCACCGCGGTGGTCATCTCGCAGACCGGCGGCGGGTGCCGCGCCACCAACTACATCGCGCTCATCCGCAAGGCCCTCAAGGACGACGGCCACCCCGAGATCCCTGTGGTCTCCTTTGCCATGGCCAACACCGGCGAGGTCAACCCCGGGTTTGAGATGAACCTCGACATGCTGATGGCTATGACCTGGGGCGCGCTGCTGGGCGACGCCCTCATGACCTGCCTGTTGCGCACTCGTCCCTATGAGACCGAGAAGGGCAGCGCCTTTGCGCTCTACCGCAAGTGGATGGACCGCTGCCGCGTCCTTCTCGAAGGCGGAAAGATGAACTACCGGACCTACGCCAAGATCGTGCCGCAGATCATCCGCGAGTTTGACGTGCTGCCGCTCACCAACGACCGCATGAAGCCGCGCGTGGGCGTGGTGGGCGAGATCCTGGTCAAGTACCATCCCACCGCCAACAACCAGATCGTCAAGACCATTGAGGAGGAGGGCTGCGAGGCTGTGGTCCCGGGCTTTGTGGACTTCTTCATGTACACCTTTGAGAACAAGCTTCAGCAGGTGCGCATCGGCAGACCCGTCAAGAAGGCCATCAAGAACTGGGGGCTCATCCAGGCCGTCAACTTCTTGCGCCGCCCCATGGTCAAGGCCATGCGCAAGTCCAAGCGCTTTGAGCCGCCGGTGCCCATCGACCAGATGGTCAAGAAGGCCGCCCAGGTCATCGACCCCTGCACCGACATGGGCGAGGGCTGGCTTTTGACTGCGGAGATGAAGGACCTCATCGAGTCCGGCGCCCCTAACATCGTGTGCACCCAGCCCTTCGGCTGCCTGCCCAACCACGTGTGCGGCAAGGCCACAATCAAGGAGCTGCGCCGTCAGCATCCCAACTCAAACATCGTGGCCGTCGACTACGACCCCGGCGCCTCCGAGGTTAACCAGCTCAACCGCATCAAGCTCATGATTGCGGTGGCCTTCACCAACTTTGAGAAGGAGCACCCGGAGAGCGTGGCCTTGCGCGACGCCGCCAAGCGCGCCGAGCACGAGCGGATGATGGCCGAGCGCGCCAAGCGCAACGCCGCTCTAGGCCGCTCGGTGGCCGACGACCTGCTCGACACCTTCAAAGACGAGCAGGCTCCCAACCACTCCTGCGCCGCCGCCGAGAAGGTCGACGAGCTGGTGGCCAGGATGGATGCGGCCCTGGACGCCGCCGAAGAGCAGAAGCAGGCCGAGAAGCCCCTCGAGGTGAGGCGGTAAGGGCCTCTCGATGCCATCTGCGAGCAGTGACGCAGCCCCGCCGCCCCCAACCGGGCGGCGGGGCTGCCCCTTTATGCGGAGAGCCCTTCGCGTCATCGCTCGCAGCTCCAACTTTTGACGGTTTTGACCGGATAACGATGTTCTGCCGGGGCTTTGCTCCAACTTTTGACGGCTTTGGCCAGCTCAGAGGCTCCTGGTGCGGAACTGCGCCCGATGGCGCCGCGTTTACCTGCGGAGTATCTGCCCATAGTATCTTCCGAGCGACTAGCTTTGGCCAAAGCCGTCAAAAGTTGGAGCGGAAGGGGCGCTGGCATGCCGGGCAGGGTGACGAGAAGGGTCTGAGCGGGATTCGAGCCTGGGCGAGGGCGGAGCCTCACCCCGGACCGCGCATATCGCGGCGGGCCGTCGCGCCTCATCCCTGCTGGTTGTTCGGAGCTGGGTGGCGGTGCATGTCTGCCTGGTGGGGACACGGGCTCCCATCGCTCACAAAGCGGTGCACCGGCCAGGCCAGAGGTTGCCGCGGCGCATCCGGGTCAAATGTGCGGATGCGGGCGTAACCCGAGGTCTTGGCCACCTTGGAGGCTACGTGCGCGCCCCAGGGCCCGAGCCGGGCAAGGATGGCCAGGCCAAAGCGGCGGACGGCGTACTGGAATCCAAAGGCCTTGCGGATGGCTTTGATTGACGAGAAATCATAGAAGTGCCGGTCGGCGTGATAGAACTCCTCCTGCAGCTCCCACGGGGTCATGTTGGCGGGCATGAAATTGACGTTCATCATGTCGTAGCCGGACCAGTCGTAGGTGATGATACGCCCTGCCGCCTCGTACTCATCGAAGAGCGGCGTGCCAGGAAAGGGCGTGAGGATGGCGGGCTGCAGCTGGTAGGCGTTGACGGATTTGGCAAAGTCGACCGCTCGGCGCATGTCCTCCCGGGAGTCTTGGTCGAGCCCCAGTACGATGCTGGCGATGACGCGGATGCCGTGGGCGGCGCAGGCCTGGGCGGCATCCTTGATGTCCTGCAGGTTCTGGCCCTTGTTGACGGAGTCGAGGGCCTTCTGGTTGAGCGATTCGATGCCGATGAGCACCCGGGTCAGATGGGCGTCGTGCAGGAGCTGCAGCAGCTCGGGGTCTCGCACCAGGTCGGTGCGACCAAAGAAGAAGGTCTCCTTGAAGGTGAGGTTCTCGGCGATCATGCGCCGGCAGATCTCCTTGGCACGCTCCTTGTTGGCCGTGAAGTTGTCGTCCTCAAAGTTGAGATACTTGAACCCCATCTGCTTATAGGAGCGGATCTCCTCGATCACATTGTCGATGCTTCGCTCGCGGTAGGGGGCGAGCATCCGCGATGACGAGCAGAACGTGCAGTGATGGGTGCAGCCGCGGGTGGAGATGACGTTGGCCGCCATGCAGGGCGTCTTAAGGATGCTGTAGTCGGGGTAGGGGACCTCGTCGAGGTCGCAGCAGGGGATGCCGGCCACGATGGGGTTGGTGAGGCGGCCCTCGACCACGTCCAGAAAGACCTTCTCCCCCTCGCCGGTGATAACCTGGCCGGCATGGGAGAGCGCTTCTTCCGGCATGGCGGTGGCGTGGATGCCGCCGATGATGACCCGGGCGTTGGTCTGCTGGTGCGCCAGGTCTGCAATCTGGTAGCCGCGCGGCGCGTTGGAGGTCATGAGCGAGAGACAGTAGAGGTCGATGGAAGGGTCCTTGAGCAGGCGCTTGAGGTGTGAGCTGCCGTTGAGCTCCTCGTAGACCTCCACCTCGTGCCCGGCCCGCTTGCAGACACCTCCCAGGATGAGCGGGCCGGTGACTGAGTTGGGCTGTCCATAGACCTTTCCGCCCCAACGATACGGGGGCAGACGCCGCAGGCCCGAGGCTGGCGTGATAAAGACTATTTTCACGAGGGGCCTCCCGTGCTGTCGATCAATGCTTGTTGGCGCTTGCGCCGCGCACAGCTGTCAACGTGTCAACGGGGACGGTTCTCTATGGCAACATCGGTGGTGTCAATGGGATGTCAACAGGGATGGTTCTCCATAACAACATCGATGGCACCCCACCTGGCGCCGCTCCGAAAAGTTGTCAAACAGAATCGTCCCCGTTGACACATCCCATGCTAGGCATCGGGTGTCGCACCTGAGAAGGACAAGTTCAGAAAAAATGTTAGCTTTTATGCCATATATTCCCGTTATCTAGGCAGGGACTAAAATTGTGCACAAAAGCTTGAATTGAGATATACAGATAACGTTTATACAGGAAACTACCTATAAAATACATATTTGAGCAGACGGACATCATTTGTCATACGGCTCTCACAATTTAATACTTTGAATTAAAACAATTTGAAATCATTATCGATTAATTCAAGCGCGATTCTGCCTGTCTGCCTATCATGTGTGCGTGTGCAGGGGATAGCCACCTCCCGTCAGTCGCCACGAGGAGAGGTCCATCATGGGAACACAGATGACCGAGGGCAAGCGTAAGCTTCATGAGGCACTGCTCGACCTTCGAAAAGAGATGCCGTTCTCAAAGATGACGGTCACCGGCATCTGCAAGCGCGCCGGCGTGAGCCGCTATACCTTCTACACGTATTTCAAGGATAAGTACGATTTGCTCGGCGATGTCTGCCACTCCGCAGAGGAGCTGTTGATTGAGGACTACAGAAGGCTGCAAGCCGAGAACAACCCCGATAACCGCCCGGTCGCGTCTTACCAGAATCTGACGACCGCCTGCATCGACATCATGTTTAACCACCTCGACCTCTTTGACCTGATTGCGGGCGAGGGCAACATGGACGTGGCCTTGACGTACTACCGGCTTCTGCTCAAGAACCTGGACCGGCTCGAGTCCTCATATGCGACCGGGACTTCTTCCAAGTATGACCGGCGCCAGCTCAACTCCTTCTTGATTATGGGCATCGCCAGCTTTGTGAGTTCCGCCCGGGCTGCAGGCGAGTCTGCCGATGCGATTCGCGAGGACGCTCGCGAGTTGGTGGCCGACTTGGCTCGTGGCGGCCTCTTCGGCTGACGGATGCACATACCAGAAGCGCCCGCCTGCGGGGAGGAGGTCCTCGGCCAGGCGGGCGCTGTCGATTCTGCGCGAGCGGTTGTACGTGCACCCCGGGTCTTTGGTTTGACCCGGGGCTTATCGCCTAGTAGCGGCTGTCAAAGACGCGCTGGGTCTTCTTGGTGGAGCGGGGCAGCTCGCCCATGGGCACGCCCTCGGCGTTCGGGGTGCAGCCGATCTTGGCTTTGAAGACCTCTGCTAGCTGCTTCTCGCAGCGCTCCTTGTCCTCGCCGGTGAGCGCGGTCTCAAAGAAGAGCGTGAGCACGTCGCGGTCGTTGATGGCCTCGATCTGGATCTGGTACTCGGAGCTGCAGCCGTCCACAAAGGCCAGGCACTCCTCGACTTGGGCGGGGAAGAAGTTGCAGCCCTTGACCTTGACCATATCGTCGCTGCGGCCGGTGATCATGTTGATGCGCGGGTACTCGTTGCGGCCGCAGGGGCAGTCGTCGGGACGGATGCTGGTGAGGTCGTGGGTGCGGAAGCGGATGAGCGGGGCGCCCTGCTTGCGCAGCGTGGTGAGGACCAGCTCTCCCTCCTCGCCGTCGGGCAGCACCTGGCCGGTCTTGGGATCGATGACCTCGCAGTACACGTAGTCGCTGAACATGTGGATGCCGTCGTGCTCATCGCAGCTGATGCCGATGCCGGGACCGTAGATCTCGGTCAGGCCGTAGATGTCGTAGATCTCGATGCCCATCTCGCTCTGGATGCGCTCGCGGGTCTTCTGGCCCCAGCGCTCCGAGCCGATGACGCCCTTGCGGAGGCAGATTTTGTCGCGGAGGTTGCGCTTGGTGATCTCCTCGGCCAGAAGCAGGGCGTATGAGCTGGTGGCGGTGATGACGGTGGACTTCAGGTCCTGCATCATCTTGAGCTGCTTCTCGGTGTTGCCGGGGCCCATGGGAATGGCCATGGCGCCGAGCCGCTCCACGCCGGCCTGGAAGCCGATGCCCGCGGTCCAGAGGCCGTAGCCTGGGGTGATCTGGATGCGGTCGAGGTTGGTGCAGCCGGCGATCTTGAGGCAGCGGGCAAACATCTCGGCCCAATCGCTCACGTCCTGGGCGGTGTAGGGGATGATGACCGGCGTGCCGGTGGTGCCGCTCGAGCTGTGGATGCGCACCACGTCCTCGTCGGGCACCGCCTGGATTCCCAGGGGGTAGGCCTCGCGCAGGTCGTTCTTCTCCGAGAAGGGCAGCTTCTCAAAGTCCTCCTGGCTCTGCACGTCGGACAGATCGATGCCGGCAAACTTCTTGGCGTAGAAGGGGCTGCGCTCCTTCAGGGTCTTGAACTCGTTTTTGATGAGGTCGAGCTGGGCGTTGGTCATGACGGCCATGGTCTTGTCGCTCCTTTATCGAGATGCGCCCTGGTAGATTGGGTGGGCGCCTGGTGACTATGGTAACCGTTGCTGGGCCTTGGCAGATGCGCTGAGCGCAATCCGGCCAGCCATCTCCGGAAGGTCTGCGGGCGAGCAGTGGGGTGCGGCTAGCCGAGGGGTTGCCATCGCCGGGCCCCGTGGTCCGGGACGGTGCCGGCAAGCTCTGAGCTCTGTGCCCGGGCAATGCGCTCGCCAGCTTCGAGGGCCTGCTTGTTTATGTCGATGAAGGCGGGCTTGACCAGGCGCTCGACGGCGCAAGCGAGCTCGTTTGCCTCCATCCCCAGCATGCCCGTGCCGGCGGCAGCGCCCAGCAGCACCACGTTGAGCACCCGCGGGTTGCCAAGCGCGCGGCAGACGGCATCGCCATCGACCACCACCAGGGTGGGCACCTGCTGCTTGAGGTAGGCAAGCTGATCGGAGCCGTCGTAGTCGACGCCGGCCAAGGTGGCCGTGGTGGGCGGGATGGCGCGTCTTGCCACCACCATAGCCGCATCGGGTGTCAGGTAGGGCAGCACCCGCTGGGCCTCGCCGGGCTCGAAGGCGATGGCCAGGGAAGCCGCGCCCAGGGGTACCAGCGAGGTGTGTGGCACGTCGGTAGGGGTGTCGCCGTAGCGCACATGGGTGAGCACGGTGCCGCCCCGCTGAGCCATGCCGATGGTCTCTGCGGTGCGCACGGGGACTCCGCGTGAGAGCGCCACGCTGGCAATCAGGCGGCTGGCTAGGACGGTGCCCTGGCCGCCGATGCCGGAAAGCACGATGCTGCGCGTCATTTATCGGCCACCTCCCGGTGCGATATGGCATCAAAGGGACAGACCTGCTCGCAGAGGGTGCAGCCCCAGCACAGCCCCGGGTCGATCACGAGCTTGCCGTTTTTCCAGATGAAGGCCGGGCACCCCAGCTGCTTGATGCAGGTGCGGCATCCGGTGCAGAGCTGCGGGTCGACCACGGCGGATGGAGCCGGTTTGACGAGGTGGGTGCAGGGCGCCTTGAAGATGACGGCGCTTACGCCACCTGCCGCTACAGCCTGCTTGACCGCGGCGATGGCGGCGGCGTTGTCGTGGGGGTTGGCCTCTACCACGCAGGAGAGCCCTATGGCCTTGAGCACGGCGGAGATGGAGATGGGATCGTGCTTGACGCCCATCATCGTGAGGCCGGTGCCGGGGTGGGGCTGCATGCCCGTCATGGCGGTGGTGGAGTTGTCGAGCACCACCAAGAGCAGCTGGTTCTGGTTGTAGACGGCGTTTACCACGCCGGTGATGCCGGAGGCAAAGAAGGTGGAGTCGCCGACAAACGCCACGTTGACGGCGTCCGGCTCGGCGATGTGCGCGCCTTGGGCCACGGTGATGCCGGCGCCCATGCAGAGGCAGGTGTCGGTGGTGTTGAGCGGGGCCGCATTGCCCAGCGTGTAGCAGCCGATGTCGCCGGCGTAGGCGACCTTCTTGCCCCTGAGGGCCTGCTTGACGGCGTAAAACGAGCTGCGATGGGGGCAGCCGGCGCAGAGCACGGGCGGGCGCACCGGCAGCTGCGGGGCGTCGGGTTGCTGTGCGTTGAGGGCGGCTTGCGCCGGGGTGCCGAGAAACGCCGCGATGTCCCGGGCGGCGGACTCGACGCTGTTCTCGCCTGCGTCCTTGGCCTCGTGGGTGCGCTTGCCGTGCACGGTCACCGGCAGGTGGCGGGCCCCGGCGATGCGCAGCAGGTCATCCTCGATGACGGAGTCGAGCTCCTCGAGCACGAGCACGTCGCGCGCGTCCGCAAGGGCCTGGGCGGCAAAGTCGTCGGGGAAGGGAAAAGGTGTGGCGATGTGCACCACATCGACCGCATTATCGCCTCTGACCTGCGGGTTTGACAGGGCTTCCAAGGCATAGCCGTGGCTTACCCCGCCGGTGAAGACCACGCAGGCGGCTGGACCCTGGCCCAGATGGGTGACGGTATTGAGCGGATGGGTCGCAAAATCGGCGGCGATGCGGGGCAGCCGATCGTTTATCTCGTGGTGGCCGCGTAGGGCGCGCGGCGGGAAGATGACCCATTTGGGGTCGTAGTCAAAGCCCTCCGGCTGTGCCGGGGGCACGGGCACCGGTCGCTCGACGCCCGTGTAGGCGTGGCAGATGCGGGTGGTGGGACGGACGATGACCGGGGTGGCGTAGCGCTCGGAGAGCTCAAACGCGTAGGGCACGAGCTCGAGGCACTCCTCGGGCGTGGCCGGGTCGAGCACCGGAATCTTGGAGAAGCTGCCAAAGCGGCGGGTGTCCTGCTCGGTCTGAGATGAGATGGGGCCCGGGTCGTCGGCGCAGACCACGACGTAGCCGCCCTTGACGCCCACATAGTTGAGGCTCATGAGCGGATCGGCGGCCACGTTGAGCCCCACCTGCTTGCAGGTCACCATACAGCGCACGCCGGCGTAGCTGGCGCCTGCTGCCACCTCAAAGGCGGCCTTCTCGTTGGTGGACCACTCCACGTGCACCTTGCCGTCGGGGTTGTTGGCGGCCACGGTCTCCAGGATCTCTGTGGAGGGGGTGCCCGGATATCCGGCCACCAGCCCCACGCCCGCAGCCAACGCCGACAAGCCGATGATGGCGTTGCCCATGAGCAGCTCAGTAGCCATGTGCATCTCCTCCCGTACGCCTGAGGGCTGGGGTACCGCGCGTATGGCACGGCACGCTAAGTCCTAGACGATACACCTTGGCTAGCGGCTACGGACTGCCTCCGGGCGCGTCGGGTCGTTGACCGAGCCCGGCTGTTGACCGTACGGCGCCCGTCAGCCTGACGTAATCGCTGCCGTTGTGAGCTGTGGGTAGAATCGGGAGCAGGGAAACGGGTTGAGAGCGGCTCCGGCAGACGGAGCGGCAGAATGGGGAAGGCGGGGACCACGTGCGTAAGCTTCTGCGCTTCATCACCAGCCGCGGGTTTCTCACCTTCGTCCTAATTGGCCTGCAGATAACGCTCTTCATCTGGTTTTTCATGTGGGCAAGCCTGGCCGCCTCCATCGTGGACTGGACCACCCGCATCCTTTCGTACATCGCCGTCATTTGGATAATCGGCCGTCCCATGAGCCGCTCCTACAAGCTCATCTGGTGCGTCTCAATCCTGGTCTTTCCGGCGTTTGGCGGCCTCTTCTACATCCTCTGGGGCGAGAAGGCCGCAAGCCATCCCC
This sequence comes from uncultured Actinomycetes bacterium, assembly GCA_900314665.1. Taxonomy (GTDB): domain Bacteria; phylum Actinomycetota; class Coriobacteriia; order Coriobacteriales; family RUG033; genus RUG033. The sequence continues at coordinate 10,739 of OMWF01000216.1, read as the reverse complement.
AGTCAAAGAGGCTGGCGCGCATCGTCAAGCGCACCGATCAGCTGATGAGTCAGGAGCCCAGGGCCGTGGACGAGCTCAAGGAGCAGGGCCAGGGCGGGCTCTCGCAGGGCCGCTACCTCTACCACGCCGGCCACTTTCCGGTCTACGACCGCACCGCCACCCGCTACCTGGGCTCCGGGCAGGAAAAGCTCGCGTGCCTGCTGGCCGACATCGAGTCCGCCGAGCGCTTCATCTTCCTGGAATACTTCCTCATCGAGCCGGGGCAGATGTGGGGGCAGGTGCTCGACGCCTTGGAGCGCAAGGCGGCCCAGGGCGTCGAGGTGCGGCTCATGTACGACGACATCGGCTGTCTGATGCGCACGCCCCGCGGATACGAGCAGTACCTGCGCGACAAGGGCTTGAAGGTGGAGCCCTTCAACCGCTTGACGCCGCAGCTGACGCTGCTCACCAACAACCGCGACCACCGCAAGATCGTGGTTATCGACGGGCGGGTGGCGTACACCGGCGGCATCAACCTGGCCGACGAGTACATCGACGCGGTGCGTCCCTTTGGCGAGAACTGCTATTTCAAGGACTCCGGCGTGCGGCTGGAGGGCGACGCGGTCTGGTCCTTCACGGTGATGTTCCTGCGGAACTGGGAGCTGTGCCACAGCCAGCGCACCAAAGAGGGCCCGGAGGACTACGAGCAGTTCAGAGTGGACCCGGCGGTTGCCGAGGGCTTTGTCTCCGACGGCTACGTGGTGCCCTACGGGGACTCGCCGCTCGACCACGAGGACATAGGCGAGAACACCTACCTGAATCTCATCAACAGCGCTCAGGACACGCTGTACATGACCACGCCCTACCTGATCATCGACGATGCCATGACCACCGCCCTCTGCCTGGCCGCCAAGCGCGGGGTGGACGTGCGGATCGTGACGCCTCACATACCCGACAAGAAGCCCACCTTCCTGGTAACGCGCGCCCACTATCCCCAGCTGCTGGCCAACGGGGTTCGCGTCTACGAGTACACGCCCGGGTTCATCCACTCCAAGCTGGCGGTGGCCGACGGGACGGTGGCCACGGTGGGGACCGTCAACATGGACTACCGGAGCTTCTTTTTGCACTTTGAGTGCGGCACGTGGATGTATGGAAGCCGCTGCGTAGGCGAAGTGGAGCGCGACATCCGGACCATCTTTGACCAGTCCGAGGAGCTGAGTGTGCAGCACCACTATGCTCCCAAATCCTATCTGGTCAGGGTCCTGCAGGCTCTGCTCAGGGTCATCGCCCCGTTGCTGTAGGCGTGGGGCGGGCGGCACCCTCTCTGGGCCACAACGGGGCTTGGGCAAAGACTGATTACAGAAACATGCATATTCTGATGTTAATATGCATAAATCTGGATACAAACTTCAACTTTGATCAGAGATGCCTCTGAAAATGCAGAGATACCTCAAAATGTCCCCTCTGCAGGCGTTATGCAGACAGTTTCAAGTGGACAAACATCATGAAATCCCAGGTCGTGCCTAGCTCTCAGGACCAGAGAGCTTACTTGGACATAATGCATACCCGGTATTTCGAGGTATCTCTGCTTTTTTGAGGCCTTCAGACTGCAAGCTTATAACTTGATGCAAATATCTGCATATTGACAAGTAAATATGCATTAATATGAATATGGTTCCCGAGGTACGGCTCGTATGAAGCGAAGTTTCAGGGAGAACGGTAACGGGTGATGTGTCCTGGGAGCAGCGTGCACCCGATTTCAATCCTGACCTGCTGGTGGCATCCCTCGCATGCGGCTCGGTCGCCCTTCTCGGACGCTATTGTCAACCTTTAGCGGATTACGGTTGACAATCGCCTTGCGTCCCTTGCCTGGTACGGGCATAACAGGATGCGTCTCGTTGCCGTCTGGCAATGAGATGCACCTCAGCTCATTCCCGCACTCGAGGAGGTCAATCATGGCTCATGCTTCACAGCAGTCGGTTTCCCGCGATCGCTCGCAGCTGCGCTCCGTGGCGAGCAGCCTGCTGCGCGTCGGCATCGTGACGGTGCTCTTCTGCCTGTCCGCTGGCATCTCCATCCCCGTCGGCCCCGTCCCCTTCACCCTGCAGACCCTGGTGCTGGGCATTGCCGTCGCCACCTTGAAGCCGAGCGAGGCCATCTCCGCCACCGTGGCGTACGTGGCGATCGGCGCCATGGGCGCTCCGGTCTTCTCCGGCTACGTGGGCGGTTTGGTCCGTCTGCTCGGTCCTTCCGGCGGCTTCATCTACGGCTTTGCCGCGGGCGCCGCTGCGGGCTCCTTCCTGCGCGCGCTGCTCGAGCGCACTCCTCTGCCTAAGGTGGTCTCCACCTTTGCGGGCGTGGTCGCTGCCATTGCGGTGTCCTACTTCTTTGGCTGGGCTCAGCTGGTGGTTATGGGCGGTCTGACCCCGGCCGCCGCCTTTGCCATCGGGTGCGCGCCCTTCATCCTGGCCGACCTGGTCAAGGCTGCGCTTGCCACGTCCATCGCCGTTCCTCTCGTGAGGGCCGCCAACAAGTAGGGCCTGCGAGAACGCTACATGCAAAGGGCGGACCCGCCGGTTGTAGCGGGTCCGCCCTTTCAGTTCCGGGGGATTGAGGGGAGCGGCGATTCTCGCCTACCGATCGTCGTCGGCCGGACCGAGCGAGGGGAAGGCGGTGATGAAGCAGGCGCCGCGTTCGGGGAGGTTCACCGCTTCCACGGTGCCGTTATGCTGCTCGACGATCGCCTTCACGATGGCCAGCCCCAGGCCGGTTCCGCCGGTGCCCCGTCCGCGGGCGCGGCTGGAATCTGCCCGGTAGAACCGGTCGAACAGGCGCGCGGGGTCGACGTCGCCAAAGCCGGGCCCGTCGTCCGAGACCGAGAGCACCGAGTTGCCGCCGATGCCCTGCAGCTTGATACGCACGTGCCCGTTCTTGGGGGCAAAGCGGCTGGCGTTTTCCGCCAGGTTGGTGATGACCTGCCGGATGCGGTCGGCGTTGCCCATGATGTCGGGTGCCTCGCCGGTCACGGTCAAGCTCACCTGGCGCTCCTCAAAGAGCGCGGCCAGGCTGATGGCGGTGGCGTCAGCCAGCTCGCGCAGGTTGAGGCGCCGCATCTCGACCTCGCCGCTGGCGCCCTCGATGCGGTTCAGGGTGAGCAGGTCGTTTGCCAGCCGGGTAAGGCGCTGTGACTCGTCGATAATGTTGCTCAGGAACTTCTCGCGCATCTCCTGGGGCATGTCGGGGTCCATGAGGGTCTCGGCGGTGCCCTGAATGGCGGTCAGCGGGGTGCGGATCTCATGGCTCACGTCCGAGACAAACTGCGCTTGCCGCTCCTCCTCAGCCCGTAGCTCCTCGTCGGCCTTGCTCATCTCGGAGAGGATGCGGTTGAGCGAGCGCTCGAGGTCGACCACCTCTTCGCAGTACGGATGCTCGGTGAAGACCACTGGGCGTTCGCCTTTGGCAAAGCGCTCGGCTTGCTCCACCAGGTCGTCAAAGGGCGCGAAAGTGTGGTCCAGAACCATCCGGCTCACAAACATCCCCAGGGCAAAGACCAGGACCACCACCGCGGCGGTGACGAGGGGCTGGCCGAGGCTCAGCTGCACGGCCACGGCTACCGCCACCGTGAACGCGGAGGTGGCTATGAGGTAGGCACGTGAGAGCTTGACCTGCGTGCTTTCGAGCCCATCGTCCTGAGGGCGACGGGCGGTGTCGTGTGAGGCGTCCACGTCAGGCCTTCATGAGCTTGAAGCGGTAACCGTAGCCACGGACGGTCTCAATCAGCCCGGGGTCGACGCCTGCGGCCTCGAGCTTATCGCGCAGGCGCTTGACGTGCGTGTCCACGGTCTTGGTCTCGACTAGATACTCCCAGCCCCAGGCGTCGCGCAGCAGCTGGTCGCGCGAGAGCACCTTGCCGGCGTGCCGCATGAGCGTGGCGAGCAGCTCAAACTCACGCGGAGTGAGGTCGATGGGGCCGTTGGGGCCCTCGACCACGTGCATGCCCTCGTCGATGCGGATGCCCGAGGCCTCGATGACCTCTTCGCCCAGGTTCTCGCCGTTGCTCTCGGCGGGAGCGCGGCGCAGCAGGGCTTTGATGCGGGCGATAAGCTCGCGCACTCCAAAGGGTTTGGCCAGGTAGTCGTCGCCGCCGATCTCAAGACCCACAACCTTGTCGAGCTCGGTGTCGCGGGCGGAGAGGAAGAGCACCGGCGCGTTGGAGAAGCTGCGGATGCGGCGGCAGAGCTCATAGCCGTCCATGCCGGGCAGCATGACGTCCAGGATGTAGAGGTCGTAATTGCCGCGCTTGGCCATGTCGAGGGCTACTTCGCCATCGCTGGCCACATCGACCTCGTAATCCTCCTTGCGCAGGTTGTACGAGACAAAATCGGTGATAGAGGACTCGTCGTCAACTACGAGGATGCGGGTGGGGTTGTCGCTCATGAGGGCTCCTATCCGGTGCAACGAGGGTGCTCCTGCAAGGGGAAATCCGTTACCTTTAACAATGCCATTATCAAAGGTAACGTTTTTTTGGGACAGAGCCAGCCCTTCTCGGCAGCTGTTGCCAGGGCGTCATGTTGGATATGACCGAGAAGCGTGGACGGCTGCGGCCGCGGTGTGGCGCGAGCGCTTGGACGGCGACCAGGAAGTCCCGGGCGGGGCATGACGAGGTGCGAGCATCTGCGCAGCGGCAAAGAAGCGCCAAGCGGGTGCGGGGCGGCAGGAGCGTACTACCATCGGAGTGCCGCCGCCTGCACCAGGCTGTCTGCCCCTGTTACCCCTGATTGCGCTCGTAGATGATGCGCAGGCCCCTGAGGGTCAGGTTGGGGTCGGCCGTCTCGATGGTGGTGGAGAGGTCGGCGATAGTCGAGACCAGGCCGCCGGTGCCGATCACCCGGGTGCGGTATCCGAGCTCGTCCCAAATGCGGTGCACGAGCCCGTCGATGCGGTCTACCTCACCGTAGAGCAGGCCCGATCGCACAGCGTCGCGGGTGGTCTTTCCCAGCACGCTGCGCGGCTCGATGATGTCGAAGCGGGGGATGCGCGCGGCGGCGGCGAAGAGCGCGTTGGTTGAGGTCACGAGACCCGGCGCGATGATGCCGCCGACAAAGCTGCCTTCGCGGTCGATGACCTCGATGTTGGTGGCGGTGCCCAGGTCGACCACCACCACCGGCGCCCCGTACGTGTCCAAGGCGGCGACGGTGTCGGCGATGCGGTCGGCGCCGATCTCTTCAGGATTGTCGTACGAGAGCGAGACCCACGGAGCGGTGGCTACCGATGCGAGCACGGGGGCGGTGCCGCAGATGCGGGCCGAGACCTCTTCCCAGATGTCGGTCAGGGGCGGGACCACCGAGGAGAGCGCCATGCCGCTGATCTGCTCGTCCCGGTAGCCCGCCAGCTCGAGCAGGCCATGGAGAGTGAGGTGCACCTCGTCGGCTGTGGTCTGCTGGTCGGTGGCCATGCGCCAATGGCCAGTGAGCTGGGGCCCGGTAAAGAGCCCAATTGCGGTCTGAGTGTTTCCGACATCTACGGCGAGTAGCATGGCATCTCCAGAAAACATGCAGGTGGCAGCTGAATTGGCAGCACGATGGTAGAAAACGGCCGGCCTGCTGCGCAAGTGTCGGCGGCCAGTATGCCGTCCGCGGGCGTACATGCGCGTTTGGTGTGCTGCCCGAGCACGTCATAGAGCCGGTGCCTCGCTCCCGGGAGGGAGAGCGCCCCAATGCGAGCTTGACCAGGCGCTCGTCAAAGCCCGCAAGCCCGAGCCTTAGGCCGACCGCGAGGCGCGGGGGCGCTCCCGCAGCCGGTGGACGGCACCGAGAATCATCTCAGGCAGATACATGGCGCTGACCATAGCGGCAGCTACCAGGGCGAGCGGGAGGATGTAGCCCGGAGCTCCGAGCGCCTGCTCCCAGGCTGTAAGCGGCCAGGCGTCGCCGGGGTTGGCGAGAAACATGAAGTTGGTGCCGAGCGCCTTGTTGAGGAAGTAGATGGCCACCGCCGACGCTCCGGTGGCGCCCAGGCAGGCGGGAAGCCACTTCGGGCGGGGTTTGATGTCGTGGCCGGAGAGCTGCATCACGCCGTATCCTACAATCAGAACGTGCACGGTGAAGCTGTGGATGGCCTGGGCGCTCCAGGCGGGTACCCGCGCCCATCCGGGAAAGAGCAGCGCCGCCAGGGCCGCCGGCACCGCCACCGCGTAGATGAGCTGACGGTTGAGCTCGCGGGGGCGCAGTGCATTCCAGAGGCATATGAATATGCTCAGGCTGCAAAGCTGAAGCGGCAGGTAGTTGGCCCACCAATGGTGCCCCAGAAGCAACGTGGCGTGCTTGAAGCACTCGTCCGCCACAATAAGCCAGGCCACTGCGAGCCGCATCGTACGCCGCTGGTCGGCGCGCGCCCGGCGGTAGCCCCGGCAAAGAAGCACCCAGAAGGCTACGCCGGCGGCCAGCCAGAGGCAGTGCTCGGGGCCAAAGTAGGCAAATCCCGCCCCGTCAGGCACGCTCTCCACGGTATCCAGAAACGATACCTGCACCGCACCGGCTCCTTTCGGTTCTGTTCTTGGCTGCTTGCTCTATGGCAATCCTAGTCCAATGCCTGGGCGGAAGGGGTCCTTGGCGTCCTGGCGGCCGGGCTCGGCCGCCATCGGCCACGGGCGCACGCACCGTAGGCGGCCTGTCAACTTGACCAGACTCCCGTGCGCTTAGATAATCACTGGTGCCGAAAGGCGACCTGACGGGGATGTGGCTCAGCTGGGAGAGCGCTGCCTTCGCAAGGCAGAGGTCGTGGGTTCGAATCCCATCATCTCCACCAAACGTCTGTCAAGACGGGGGGACCAGCAGGTCCCCCCGTTTTTCATGCGGGCGCACAAACGGCGGGCACGCAGGCCGGTCGGGACGGCGCCTGAAGAAGGAGAGCAGGTAACGATGGATTTCAGCAACGATCTGATCGGTATGCCCGAGGACGACTCCCTCATCGCCGACCCTGCTGATGAGGCCGCCCTCGACCCGGAGGAGGCTGCTCGTCAGGCAGAAGCCGCGGCCCATGCCTCACGTCTGCTGGCGCTGCAGCTCATCGACCGCCTCCAGACCGAGTTCCCGGTGGCCACCTACCCCTACGACAACATCTCCAAGGAGTTCAACGTTGGCGAGCGCGCGGTGTACGACCTGGTAGAGCGCCTGCTCGAGCAAGATGTCCTGACCCGTGTGGGCGCCACCTTCGAGCCGAGCCGCCTGGGGTACCAGGTGGCGGTCTGCTCGATGTCCGTGGAGGACGAGGACCGGGCCGATGTGGTCTCCACCATCAAGGGCATCCATGCCATCCCCCGCATGGTGAGTGTGGACGGTGAGCGCAACCTGTGGTTCACCGCCGTCGAGCCCTCCGAGAAAGCCCTCGACAGCCAGCTGGCTCAGGTGGCCAATAAGACCGGCTACGACGTGGCCTGCTTCCGTCCCACCCACGTCTTCAAGAACCAGGTCTCCTTTGAGATCGACCCCACCGCGCCGCGCCGTCTGGAGCGCCCTCAGGCTCCCATCAGCCTGGCTTCTGTGCGGCCGGCCGCGATGTCTGACATCGACCGCCAAATCGCCCGCGTGCTGCAGGGCGACATCTCCGGCGAGCGCCGTCCCTTCTCGGTCATCGCCCGGATGACGGCCGATACCTGCGGAGAGCACCTCTCCGAGGAGGAAGTCATCCGCCGCATCACCCGCTGGTGCGACTCTGGTGTGATCCGCTGCCTGGGCGCAGTGGTCAATCCTGCCAAGGTGGGCTTCGAGACCAGCGCCGTCATCTCCTGGAGCGTCCCCGAGAAGCTGATGCCGGTGCTGGGCAGCGTCCTGGCGGCTCAGCCCGAGGTCTCGAGGGTGCTGGGCAAGGCCGGCGGAGCGGAGTCCATGGGCAACGTGCTGGCCGTTCTATACGGCCGCACGCAGGCCGACTATACCGCCTTTGTCAACCGGGTGGCAGCCATGCTCAAGAAGGCCAATCTCGAGGTTCCCGAGCACACCGCCTGCTTCGTCACCGAGGTGCTCAAGGACGCTCCCGCCCGCTACTTCACCGACTAGCACACAGATGAGCACTCAGGCGCCGGGCCGGTTTGGTCCGGCGCCTTGCTGTATCAGACCTTAACGTTAGGAGCAGGTTCATGAAGGCGATCATCCCCGCCGCGGGCTTGGGCACGCGGTTTCTTCCCGAGACCAAGGTGGAGCCCAAGGAGCTCCTCCTGCTGGTGGATCGTCCGGTCATCCAGCACATTGTGGAAGAAGCCCTGGCGGCAGGCGTCGACGGCGTGGTGATTGTCAATTCTCGCTCCAAACAGGCCATAAACGAGCATTTCTCGCCCGATTCTGAGCTGGTGGAGTTGCTGCGCCGGCGGGGCAAGGAAGCGTTGGCGGCGATGGTCGAGCATGCCGGCAGCCTGCCGGTGAGCTTTGCCTATCAGGACGAGCCCGCGGGGCTGGGCGATGCCATCCATTGCGCTGCCCAGCAGGTGGGTGGCGAGCCCTTCATCGTCTCGCTGGGCGACGTCGTGCTGCCCGATCCCGCAGTCCTGAAGCGCATGGTCGAGCTCTCGCAGGAGCATGACGGCGCTTCGGTCATTGCCGTGGTGCCAGTTCCCAGGGATGAGGTCGATCGCTTTGGCGTCATCGACGGCGTCGACCTGGGCCAGGGCGTATACCGGATCAACCACATGGTGGAGAAGCCCGCAGTCGATGAGGCACCGTCCAACCTGGCCATCTTTGGGCGCTACGTGCTCTCGCCGGCGGTCATGGAGGCGTTGGGCCATGCCAAGCCGGGCAAGGGGGGAGAGATCCAGCTTACTGACTCCCTCGAAGAAGTCCTTGCGAAAGAGGAGATGTACGCTCTGGTCATCGACCCCGAGCAGGGCTTTGACACGGGTACTCCGCTGTCCTGGTTGGAAAGCAACGTGGCGCTTGCCCTGCGCGACCCCAAGCTGGGTCCGCCGCTTGAGTCCTATCTCAAGGGCCTACTGGAGAAGTAGCTCCGCTCGGAGAGCGGGAGCAAACGGACTATGGACGCACCGGCCTGCCGACTCCGGGGTCTCCCCCCTGTCGAGCAATGTAAAGCTCAAATCTCCTACATTCCAACCCCGGCAGGATTCTCGAAACCCCGCAAAAGATCAAATCTCGTGCATTGGGAGTTCGCCCTCTTCAGGTCTGGAGGACTTTGGACGGCATCTCCAAAGCTTGAAACAGGATAACCCACGGCCTCGAATGATCATTCTGACCTGCTGGATGGGAGTCGGGTCTGCTCGCATTGCCCTGTTCCACGTCTGCGACAAGGAAGCTGGCCTGCAGCCCGCTCGCCGCAGGTAGATTTCGGGTATCCTGAACGCTTGAATGAGCTTTGCTAGGGCGCTCGCTGCGGGGCGCCCGCTATCTGGAGGCGATGTTCATGCTCGAGCAGATTGACTTCTCGACCCCCCATACCGATAAGCACGCGGCCAAGGAGGAGCGCGATAAGCTCACCGACGAGCTGGTGCTGCTGCAGCAGCGGGCGGTGACCGCCAAAGTGCCGCTGGTGCTGGTCTTTGAGGGCTGGGAGGACGCCGGCAAAGGCTCCCGGATCAACGAGCTCATCACCAACCTGGACGCCCGCGCCACCGAGGTGCACGTGACCGGCGATCCCGTGGGCTATGAGTCGCGCCTGCCGTTTATGGCCCGCTTTTGGGGCAAGCTGGGGCCGCGGGGACACATCACCATCTTTGATCAGAGCTGGTACTACGCCGCTGCCTTGGATGCAGTCACCACGCTCACTCAGCTGGTCGGGACCAACAAGAAGCTCAAGAAGCGCTTCGAGAGCGGCGATTTTGAGCTCACCAAGGTCTCCGAGGTGGTGAGCGAGGTAACGACTCGCCTTGATAGCATCGACGTCTTTGAGCGCCAGCTCCATGACAACGGCTACGTGGTGGTGAAGATCTTCCTGCACATCAGCAAGAAGGAGCAGGCCAAGCGCATCGAGCACCTACTTAAAGACCCGGCAACCGCCTGGCACGTGGATGCCGCCGATTACCACCAGCAGAAGTACTACAAGCAGTATCAGCAGGCTATGGACCTGATGCTGACTCGTACCAACAAGTCGTATGCGCCCTGGTTCGTGCTCAATGCCGAGGACAAGGCGGGCACTCGCCTGGGGATTCTGCGCGCCATCGTCTCCAAGCTCAAGCCGGCGGTCGAGGCAGCCGAGGCCAAGGCAGCTTCCGAGGCCGCTGCGCAAGAGGAGGTGCCGGCGCTGCAGGAGGAGCCTGCCGCCGTCCCCGACGCATTCAAACCGTACGGGTCGGTGGTCACGGGCATCGACAACGGGTTTGACCAGCAGCCAGGTGCTGAGGAGCCGCGGGAGCGAGACGGGCTCGAGGCGGCCCTGCTCGATGAGGAGTCCGACAAGGCTCAGGACGAGGAGAGCAGCGAGGAGCTTGAGGAGCAGGCCCGGAACGTGGGCTTGGTGGGCGGTGCCAGCGCAGACGACGTGGTCTCCCGCTTCCATCTGGTACAGGTCCCGACTTTGGCCGACGTCGACCACACCCTAAGCCTCACGGAGGAGGAGTACCGCACTCGCCTGAAGGAGGTGCAGGAGCGGCTCTCCAACTTGCATCAGCGCATTTACCTGGCCAAGATTCCCGTAATGGTGGCATATGAGGGTTGGGATGCAGCCGGAAAGGGCGGCAACATCAAACGCCTGGCCCAAGCCCTGGACGCTCGCGGCTACCATATCTACCCAAGCCCTGCCCCCACTCCCAACGAGCT
>OMWF01000219.1 GCA_900314665.1 uncultured Actinomycetes bacterium | reverse complement strand
TGAAGGCCAGCGAGCCGGCGGTTGAGAGCGAGCAGGTCCTTCGCATATGGTTCGAGGACCTGGTGCTCGACTACGAGCGGACGGTCAAGCGGATAGAGGAGTTCCTCGGCCCCGCCCTCGGCGAGCACGTGCTCCCCAAGAAGAAGTTCGACCCGGCGGTCTCCGTCCGCAACATCGGGCTCTCGGCCATAAACGAGCAGGCCCAGGAGGAGTGCTCGCTCATTGGGAGGCGCCTGCCCGAGCTGCTCTATCCGCACATGGACGAGCGCTGCGAGGAGCTGCAGGGGAGCGCGGCGGAAGGGCTCTTCTAGGCGCCTGCGGTACAATCGCTACGACCGTGAGGTCGAGAGGGAGGTGGATGCGATGAGCATGCACGCGCACAACCGGCACCTGGGGCTGCTCGGCTGTCTGGTCGTCTGCCTGATGGTCGGATTCCTGTTCGCCCTGCCCGCACGGGGATGCGCCGAGACGCTCGCATCGTCGGAGGAGCCGGCGGCGGCAACCGCCTCTGAGGCAGCTCCGTCAAGCGCTTCTGCGGATGATTCCTCTGCTGCCTCCTCGGTCGCTTCCGTTGAAGGCGTCGCCGGTGAGGGCAGCGGCCTTGCTTCGGTTGACTCCTCAACCATGCAGACGACTGCAGAAGGGGAGGCGAACCCCTCCGCCGCTGCCGATGCCGTGGCTTCCGAGGACGACGAGCCTGCCGGCAGCCCTCCCGCCACCGCCGCCATCGAGGCTTCGCTTACCACGGACCCAACGGGGAGCGCCGCGTTCACCCAAGGCATGAGCGTGAGGCTGCAGGCTTCCACAGGCAATGAAGAGGGACTCTCGTACCGCTTTCTCTGGGGTCGGGACGGCTGGAGCAGCTGGGGCGTCGTCTCGGACTTCACCAGCGAGCCGTCTGCCCAGTGGATGCCTCCCAGCCAGGGCGACTACGAGCTGCGCGTGGATGTCCGCAACGCCGCGGGCGATGTCGTCTCCGCCACTGCCTCGCTTACGCTGACCGGCAGCTACACCCTCCGGGACTTCACGATAACCCCGGCAAGTCCGCAGCCGCTGGCCCTTGGCCTGACCGCCACCATAACCCCTGACGTGCAGGGTACGACGGCAGGCCTGGAGTACCGCTACGGGTGGCAGCGCGACGACTGGTCCGACTTTGGCATCATCCGCGACTACGACGCAAACCCGACGGCAACCTGGACGCCCGCCGCCGCCGGCACCTATGTGGTCTGGATGGACGTGCGCGACCTGGCCGGCACGGTGACCAGCCACTACGCCACGTATGTGGTGGCCGAGGGGGCAATTGCCTGGAAGGGCGGGGGGCTGACCGCCAGCACCACCACGCCCGAGGCGGGAAGCGCCGTGTCCCTGAAGTCCACCACCGTCGGCACCGGCCTCACATACCAATACGCCTGGACCCGAGACCAGGGCGGGAGCGGAACCATTCAGGAGTTCTCCAGCGAGGCAGGCGCCACGTTCACGCCGGCGCAGGCGGGAGACTACACGGTCACCGTGACCGCGCGTGACGCCAGCGGCTCGACCTCGACGCGCAGCCTGCGGCTGGCCGTCTGGTCGCTTGCGGATCTGACGGTAGGCAGCCCGCAGGCGGCAAGCGCGATCGGGACGCCCGAAGTGATGGTGAGCGCAGACATCGGATGCTCGACCGCGGGCTTCTCGTTCAAAGTCGGCTGGGTCTATCGCGACTACGAGGATTGGACGGTGCGCGCCCCGGGCTCGACGCCCAGCGCACGCCTCGCACTCTCCCATTGGTACGGCGCGTACGACTTCTTCATCGACCTCACCGCCCCCGACGGAACCCGCCGGAGCGTGACCTGCGCCGTCACGGTGGAGAACCCCTATGCCGGGTACAGCTACGACGCGCTCTCGATGACCATCGAGCAGATGGCGCGGTGGCAGATGGAGGAATGGCAGCTGGGGGAGGACCCGACCCTCAACAGCTACACGCTCGACCAGGTGATCGGCTTCTTGAGCGTGTCCCAGGGCAATCAGATGCGCTTTGTCGACATCAGCCAGGTGTGCGGGGCTGCGGCGGAGGACATAGACGCCTTTATCGACTCGACCTCCAACGGGCGCAACGGCATGCTCCACGGCCTGGGCTCCACCATCGTGGAGGCCGCCGCCCAATACGGTCTCAACGCGGTCTATCTCCTGAGCCATGCCATCGTCGAGAGTGGATGGGGCACCTCGCAGCTGGCCAACGGCTACCACTATGAGGGTGGGTACATCAACGGTACCTACTACGCGGCGGGGACCTACTACAACTTTTTTGGAATAGGCGCTTACGATAATTCGCCGCTGTCGGGCGGAAGGCTCGCTGCCATCAAGAACGGCTGGAACTCCCCGGAGGCGGCCATGTCCGGGGCGGCCCGCTGGATCTCAAAGTACTACGTGCACAGCAGCACCTATCCCCAGCGCACCCTCTATGCGATGAAATGGGACTACCTGCGCAGCGACGGCAACCAGACCTACGGGTGGCACCAGTACGCCACGTCGGTGACCTGGCCCGAGACCATCGCCGAGGTCATGAACGAGTTCTACGACGCCCACGGAGGAGCCGACCAGCTGCCCTACATAATCCCCGTATACGCCGCCAGTTAGCGTGTGCCAACGGGTGTGTCAAACAGAATCGTCCCCGGTGACACACGTTGACACACACCCGGTGACACGGTGGCGACTCCGCGTCACTCGCCTGAATTCAGGCGCTCCTGAACCGAGGTGAAGAACGCGTCCGGCATGACCACCGCGCCGCCCAGCACGTGCACCTGGCGGACGTCGGCCTTGTGCGCATCGATGAAGGCGTCGGGCGCGGCCGTGCTGCAGTAGTCGTAGCTGTCGTTTGGCTGGGCGAGAAGGACCACGCCCCCTTGCCGGCCGGCCATCGCCGCCGCGGCGAGGGCGTCGACGCCCATGTAGGGGACGATGCCCGAGGCGATGGAGACGCTCGAGGCGTTGAGGCGCCCCGTCTTGACAAAGTAGTCGGCGATTTCGAGCGACGTGTCGTAGGCGGTTTCTCCCGAGCAGCGGTACACCACGTCGAGCGAGGACACCGAGTCGTCGGAGACCGCCGCAGCGCCTCCCAGCACGATGCACTCCCGCCCGGCTAGAAAGTCGAGCCCGGCCTGGTCGTAGCCGCGGTCGGCGGCCGTATCGCCCCAGGTCTGCAGCAGGATTGGGACGTGGTAGCGGTAGGCGAAGCTGGAGGCGGAGACCGCGTCCTGGAAGGCAGTGGGGTTTGCCACGATGGCCTCGTCCGAAGATCCGCCCAGCTCGACGATCTTCTGGGAGATGGCGAGCGACGTCTCGTAGATGGTGTCCCCGCAGATGCGGCTCACCTCGATGCCGTGCGATTCGAGCTCCTCCTCAACGCTGGAGGAGACGGCGACGGTTCCGCCCAGGATGTAGACGTGGGTTGCGTGCAGCTGCCCGATCCTGGTTCGCACCTCAGAGGGAAGCTCATCGCTGTGGGTGAGCAGGAGCGGGGCGTCGAGGACGCCGGCCAGCCCAGATCCGGAGAGGGCGTCGGCGTAGTGGTCGTCACGGGCGAGAACCACGTTGTCGCAGGTGGCATCGGACCCAAAGGCCGCGTCGACGATGGAGAGCGCGGTCTGGTAGGCAACCGCTCCGTAGAGGCGGTCGACCGTGGCGTCCGTGCTTGCAGAGCCCTCCTCCAAGGCCTGGATGCGGGCTTCGGCGGCTTCCAGGGCGGGGAGATTGGTGACCTGTTGGCGGTCGTCATAGGGCAGGTCGTCATAGTCGGTGCGGATGCTCGTGACCGCGGCCTTGTCGCCCAAGACCAGGTCCTCCGCTTCAGGCAGACGGTCTATGCGCTTGATGATGGCGGCTGCCGCCTCAGAGACGCTGGCCTGCTGGTAGGCGGCTTCGGCCTGGGATGCGGACTGGCCGGCCAGGGCGATGCCAGGGAGAGCGGGCGTTATCCCGCAGGCAAGTGCCAGGGAGGCGGCGGCGCAGAGCATCTGCTTGAAGGGGATTCTCATATGGATGCGCTCCAATCTCATGAGAGCTGCGAAACGTCAGCGCGCTTGAAGCATCCTTTACTATATGCGATGCTGCGTTGCGAGAAGAACGCGGCAGCGGCCCCGGGCGCAGCAGGCAGCCCTCAGCGAGCGGGCGCCGCCCCAGGCTACC
>OMWF01000241.1 GCA_900314665.1 uncultured Actinomycetes bacterium | reverse complement strand
GGTCATGCAGATCTCGATGAAGATGTCGGGCTTCTCGGCAGGCGAGTCGGACAAGGTCCGCAAGGCCGTGGCCAAGAAGAAGATCAAGCTCATGACCGAGACCATCCAGCACTGGGATGACGGCAACGACGAGACCATGCAGGACCACTGGATGAACGGCGCGGTCCGCAACGGCTACCCGCGCGAGACGGCCGAGCGCATCTGGTCCGACGTCCTCAAGTTTGCCTCGTACGCCTTCAACAAGAGTCACTCCGCCGGCTACGCCATCCTGGTCATGCAGACGGCCTGGCTCAAGGCCTACTTCCCGCGCGAGTACATGGCCTCGGTGCTCACCAGCTACATGGGCAAGACCGAGAAGATCGTGCACTACATCAGCGCCTGCCGGGCCGAGGGCATCGACGTGCTGCCGCCTGACATCAACGAGTCCGGCAAGGACTTCACCGCCACCAGCGAGGGGGTGCGCTTTGGCTTTGCCGGCATCCGCGGCGTGGGAGAGGGCGTGGCTCAGGTCATCATCGCCGAACGCGACGCCAACGGCCCCTTTAAGACACTCCATGATTTTGTCGACCGCATGGATTCCACGCAGGTCAACCGGCGCGTAGTGGAGGCGCTCATCAAGTCGGGAGCCTTTGACTCCACCGGGTATACCCGCCGGCACCTGATGCGGATGGTGGACGAGGACGGCATTCTGGAGTCCGCCGCCAAGCGCCAGCGCGAGCAGAGCGCTGGCCAGGAGTCGCTGTTCGACCTCTTTGGCGACGACGCCGAGAGCGGCTTTGCCGATGAGATACCCGAGCCGGACGGCATCGAGTGGGAGAGGCTCCAAAAGCTGGCCTACGAGAAGGAGGTCTTGGGCATCTACGTCAGCGACCACCCGTTGGCGCCGTTCAAAGAGCAGCTGGCGGCCGCGGCGGACGTCTCCATCGCCGCGGTGCTGGACAAAGAGGATGACGATGTCCCGGCAGAGGATGAGCCTGGGTCCAAGCGCAAGGGCGGGCGTCGGAAGATGCAGCACTTTGCGGGGATGATCAGCGGCCTTACCCCACGGGTCACCAAAAAAGGCGACATGATGGCCACCTTCTCCCTGGAGGACATGGACGCCGCCATCAATTGCGTGGTCTTTCCCAAAGCCTACCAGCAGTATCGCAGCCAGCTGGTAGACGACGGCATCGTGCGGGTGCTGGGCCGTGTGGATCAGGACGACCGCGGCATGAAGCTGATGGTGAGCGAGGTTGAGAAGATGGACCTCGACGAGGAGGCCGTCAAGCCGCACCGGCTGGAGCTGCTCATGCGCTCGGCCGAGCTCTCGCAGCACAACATGGACCTGCTCTCCAACACGCTGGCTCGGTACGGCGGCAAGGACCCGGTAGTGCTCTTTGTCAGCCAGAGCGATGGCCGGCGCTTCAGGGCGGAGCTGCCGCTGATGGTCAACGCCAGCAGCAATGCGCTCTACTCGGAGCTGGTCGGCATGTTTGGCCGCGACGGCGTGCGGGTGGCGGTGGGCTGAGACCGAGTGCGGACGGGTCGGCGGCAACACGGGGCAATGTTACGTTTTTTGAAGATTTGCCGCGACGGGTGAGGCGCTATGCCACAATAGGATGTCAGGGGACAGGGGAGTTGTAAGCAGGCAGCGTAACGAGAGGGCATCACATGAAGTGCAGCGCGTGCGGAGAAGAGCTCGGCCCCAAAACCAACTTTTGCCCCAACTGCGGCAAGCCGGTTGTTCGAGAAGAAGCCAAGGCTGCAGATGAGACCCAGACCACTGCCGAGGAAAAGGCCCCGGCGGAGGTCCTGACTGAAGTGGAACCGGAGACCCCGGCTGAGGCCGCTCAGGAGGCTCTGACTGAGACTGCGCAAGAAGCTCCGGCTGAAGCTGCCCTGGATGGCCAGGACGAAGCGGCATCGGAGTCTCCGTCTGAGATTGAGGCGGAGGACCAGGCCGAGACCGCTCCGGCGACTCCAGCCGAGGCCGCAGTCGAGGGCGTGACCGAGCCGGAAGCCGAGCCAGCGCCAGCTGCCGAGTCGGCGCCAGCCGCCGAACCTGCGCCAAGCGCGGACGCCACGGCTCGGCTTGAGCCGGTGCCCGAAACCGGGTCGAAAGCGGAGCCCGACTCCGTCATCGATGTCGAGCCGCAGCCCGCCCCAAGGCCAGCTGCCTCTTCAACTGCCGCCCCTGGCGCCGATGACCAGGGCTTCGTCAAGAAGGCCGGCTCGTACGCCTCCTCCCTGGGCAGCAGCTACAACTCGCTGCGCGATTACAGCTTCAAGTCGCGGGCCGTCAAGGACGGCGAGCGTCGTCGTACGGAGCTTGAGAAGCAGCTTGAGGACGACACCGCCGAGCTTGCCCGCCGCAAGAAGATTATCGCCGAGTTCCCGCAGACCATTGCCGCGCAGACTCAGGCGGTCGCCGACGCCAAGGCCGCCATCGATGAGGCCATAGCTCAGCGCGACGAGGCCCAGGCTAGCTGCGATGAAGCCAAGAAGTCGCTGGATGAGATGATCGCTGCGCACGAGGAGGAGCTCAAGCCCCTGCGTGACGCCTTCAACGCCGCCAAGGAGCGCAACACCCAGGCTAAAGACGCGCTTAAGGAGGCCCGTTCCACCGCCAAGGCCCTCTCAAACGCACTCGATAAAGCCAAGCGGAGCAAGGGCAAGGCCGATGACGATGTAGCAAGCGCCCAGGCCAAGGTCGAGAAGCTGCAGCAGGACGTCATCGATGCCGACGACGACTCGCGCGCCAAAATTCAGGAGAAGCTTGAGAAGGCGCTGGCCAAGGTCACGGAGTGCAAGGATGCGCTGCCCGACCTTGAGAAGCAGATGGCCGACGCCCAAACGGCGGTAGACGCCCAGCAGTCCCAGGTTGAGGCGGCCGAGAAGGAGGCCGATGAGGCCGACGCCGCCCAGCGTGCCGCCGCCGACCCGCTTCAGGAGAAGGTCAACGTCTTTACCGGCCAGGAAAACACCTGCCGCAGCAAGGTCTCTGAGCTGGAGAAAGCCATCGGCAAGGCCACCGGCCTCATTGCCGATGCGCAGAGGCGCCATGACGATGCGCAGGCCTACATCGACATGATCACCGACGTCAACGACCATCCTGAGGTCCTCGACCAGCTGGCCAAGCAGATCGAGGAGGACGGCAACCTGATCACCCAGCAGGTCAAGAGCAACGCCTCGCTCGAGCAGGAGCGTCTGGCGGCGGTCGACGACATGCGCAGCGCACGCACCAAGTTCGTCAAACTGGGCATCGTGGTCGCCCTTATCGTGGTGATCATCGTGCTGGTGGTGCTGCTCATCGGTCGCGGATAGCGG
>OMWF01000223.1 GCA_900314665.1 uncultured Actinomycetes bacterium | reverse complement strand
GCCATGGTCCATCCTTCGGGCTGTTGCGAGGGGAGGAGCGAGCTGCGGGCGTGATGCCTTCCCAGCCGGATTTCTGGGGGCTTTGGCCATTATCCCACAGACGCGCAGCCGCAGAGAAACGCAGGCGCGGTGTGCTTGACGTCGTTGCGGGGGCCGCACGCTGCCTCCGAGTGGATTCCGACGGGTCCGGGTGGGGCGCGGCAACCGGCGCACGCAGCGGAATCCCGTGTGGACGCCACAGCGATCGTGTCGCAGATGTAACGATTTGCGCGGTTTAGGCCTGGCGCAGCCGTCCTCGTGTCGCAGATGTAACGATTTGTGCGATTCTCTGTCGGGTTGGAGAGAGCTTGGCACCTTCCCTGTAGCAAAAGCCCAGGATTCGTTTTGCCAGGAGCCTCAGGGAGGGCCTTATTCGGAGGCCGGGGTCTGGAAAAACGCACAATACGTGACATCTGCGACATGAGCGGGTCGTCGGTCGACTGAAACCGCACAAATCGTTACATCTGCGACAGGGAAGCCCGCCTGGAGTCGGAAGCCGCGCCGCATCTCGGCATCCGCGGCAGGTGTGAACAGTCCCGAACCTGCGATGCCCTCGCGTTTCTCGCGCACAGGAGCGCCAAGAGTGGTCTAATTGTCCTTGACATAGCGGGCATTGGCGTATGCGGAACATGCGATGTGAGATGGCGTGCCCCTCATGCTTTCAGACTGGACTCTCGTGCTGGAGCTCGAGGCGGTGGATCGGACCGTGGATATTGTCTTTGCGTGGTGCACGTCCTTTTTCACACGTAATTACATGGATTTTATCCAGGCGCTCATCTTTTCGCATGTCACGGTCCGCCTGTTTTTCAAGGCCGACGCCCGGCATCGACAGGCGCTTAGGTTTGTCCTCTGCTTCTTGGTGTCGTTTAACACGGCGAGCATTGTCTCCGCACTCATCTATCAGGCCGCTTATCCATATGTGAATCTAAACGGGACCGTATGGGACTTTTTGTTTGCCACCGCGTGCCTGCTTGTCCCCGTGCTCCCCATGATGACAGCCCAGAGGCTCATGACCTCCAGCGTCGCAGGCATGAGGAGGAGTTTCGCTTTTGGATGGACATGCCCTACGAGCAGCGCATCCTTAATCCAAAGAAGCCCTTTCCGCTGGTCAAGACCGAGGAGGAGCTGATCAAGGTGATGAGGCAGGTTAAACTGCCCGTACTCCATATCGGTGGTATGCAAGACACCATCTGCAAGCCCGAGAACATCATCCGCTCGTGCAGGGCTGTCGAGGGCTCGAAGATGGTTATCTACCAGGATTGCGGGCACTTTGTGGCTCGCATGCGGAAAAACGAGGTAGTGCGGGACATACTCACTTTCTGCGAGGAGCGCGGCCTGCTGTAAGGTGCCAACCCGAGTTCCTCCCTGCAGCGTGCCTCGCGCCCACGCTGCAGGGAGGAACTCGGGGGCCCGGGCTTGCGTCACAGATGCCGGAAGCGGCGCGAGAGCCGGGTTGAGGGGGCCGAGAGGGACAGGGCGTTGGACGCAGAGCCGCGGGCACGGCAGGGGCCCGGCGCGTGTCCGGGCCCCGTCGCGTGTTCTGACTGTCGGTGCCAACCGGGCCCTCAAGCCCGGTCACTGCCTAGTAGTTCTCGGCTCGCACCTCAAAGTAGCTCTGCGGATACTGGCACACCGGGCAGACCTTGGGCGCTGAGGTTCCCACCACGATGTGGCCGCAGTTGCGGCATTCCCAGATCGTGACCCCGCTCTTCTCAAAGACCTCCTTGGCCTCCACGTTTCTGAACAGCGCCCGATACCGCTCCTCGTGCGTCTTCTCGACGGCGGCCACGCCGCGGAACCGGGCGGCCAGCGCGGTGAAGCCCTCTTCATCGGCCTCGCGAGCCATCCGGTCGTACATGTCGGTCCACTCGTAGTTCTCGCCCTCTGCGGCGTGAAGCAGGTTCTCCGGCGTCTCGCCCAGCTCGCCCAAGGCCGTGAACCAGAGCTTTGCGTGCTCCTTCTCGTTGTCGGCGGTCTTCTGGAAGAGCTCCGCGATCTGCTCGTAGCCCGCCTTCCTGGCGACGGAGGCAAAGTAGGTGTACTTGCTGCGCGCCATGGACTCGCCGGCAAAGGCCTCCCAGAGGTTCTTCTCGGTCTTGGTCCCCGCATAGGGGTTTTTCTTGGGGGCCTCGGCCTGCTTCTCGTTGTTGGGGATGGCCTCAAGGAGCTGCTTGGCGGCGTCTGCGGGGAACTCCGGCGTCGGGGGATTGGCGACAAGGTCTTCCAGCAGCTTATGGGCGTTGCTGCTTTGGGGCAGCATATAACCGCCCTCGCGCATGATGTCCTCGGCAATCAGCCGCTCCGACCGCGCCACCGCCGCCATCAGCCGAGAAAGGCCGTCGAGCTTGGTCTCTTGGGCAACTTGGCGCGCCGACGTCTCGCCGTCCATCTTGCTCTGCGCCATCTCGTGAAGCGCCGCGGTCACCGGAGCCGTCTTGGGCTGCTGCGGCGGATACTCCACGGGCACCAGGCTGATCGCCTTGCTGGGACAGGCGTTTGCGCATGCGCCGCACCCGATGCACTTGGCGACGTCGATAATGCTGTCCTCGGTGTCGGTGGCCCCGGTCGGGCAGACGTAGAGGCACAGGCAGTCCTTGGTGCAGAGCCTGATGGTCCTGACGGCAACGTTTCTCATCGCTCCGCCCTCCCCTCGATCTTCTCAAACTTCCAGGCGGGAACCTTGCACACGGGGCAGAGCGCAGGGGGTTCGTCGCCAACGTAGACAAAGCCGCACACCGTGCAGATCCAGACGCTGGTGTTGGCGAGCATGGCCTCGCCCTCGCTCAGGTACCGGGAAACGAGCGAGGAGAGCATCCGCGTGACCTTCTCGCCCCAGACGCAGACGCGGGCGGCGCCCCTGTCGCCAGCGGCATCGGCAGTCGCCCGGAGGCCGGCGTACGCATCCGCATCCTGCTGGAGCAGGGCGGCCACGCTCTCGACGGTGGCGTCCTCAACAGCGGGCGTGATGGACGAGAAGTACGCTGCCAGCTGCCTGAACAGGCCCGCCTCCTCAGCCTTGTACTGCTTCTCGCAACCCCGAGCGAGGTTGGAGCAGAGGGCGGAGAGCTGTCCGGCGGAAAGCTGCCTCAGGTCCGCATCCACCTCGGCGGGAGAGGGCTTCGCGGCCGCTGCCGGCTTGGGCTCGGCGGGCTGCTCGGGCTTGAAGTCGGACTTGGAGGCGCCGCATAAGGGGCACTTCCAATCATCCGGGAGGGCGTCGAACGGTGTCGCCTCCTTCGCGTCGTCGTAGACGTATCCGCAGATCTGGCAAACATAGCGCATGGTCGTCTCTCCTCTCCTCTCTATTTCTCCATCCCGCATGGGTATGAAGAGGCTCCAATCTGCTGCTCCTGGGTCACGCTCGCGTAGAAGCGGTACCCCCCGGAGAAGTTGCGGCAGTCAAACCCGTTCTGCGACAGTACCCGGCACGCGATGTAGCTGCGAAGTCCGCTCTGGCAGATCACATACACGGGATTTGCCGGGTCGAGCTCTGCCAGATGGTCCCGCAGCTCGTCGAGCGGGATGTTCATGAAGCCCTCGATGTGGCCCTTCTCGTACTCGGGCGCAGTGCGCACGTCCAGAAGGGTGACGCTGCCGTCCCGGGGGAGCGTGGCGACCTCCTCCCAGTGGTACTGCCTCACGAGGCCGGAGCTGAGGTTCTCGATCATGTAGCCCGCCATGTTGACGGGGTCCTTGGCGGACGAGAAGGGCGGCGCGTATGCCAGGTCCAGGTCTTTCAGGGCGTCTGCTGCAAGACCGGCCTGGATGGCCGTCGCCAGCACGTCGATGCGCTTGTCCACGCCCTCCCGGCCGATGGCTTGGGCGCCCAGCAGGCGCAGGGTCTCCTGTTCATAGACTACCTTCATGGTCAGGACCGTCCCGCCGGGGTAGTAGCCGGCATGGGAGGAGGGTGCCAGAACGACGGAGTCGGCGTGCAGCCCGGCGGCCGCGGCGGCCTTCTCCGTGAGGCCGGTGCTCGCCACGGCGAGGTCAAAGACCTTGATGATGGAGGAGCCGAGCGACCCCTTGTAGCGGCTATCGCCCCCGCAGACGTTGTCGGCGGCGATGCGCCCCTGCTTGTTGGCGGGCCCCGCCAGGGCGATGACCGCATCGGCCCCGGTGACCTGGTGCGTTACCTGCACCGCGTCGCCCACCGCATAGACGTCCGGGGCGGAGGTCTCCATGCGGTCGTTGACCACGATGCTGCCTTTGACCCCCAGCTTGAGGCCAGCCTCCTTGGCGAGGCTGCTATCGGGCGCGACGCCAATCGCCAGCAGCACCATATCCGCAGGCAGCGGGTCTTCTCCGTCGAGGAGCGTCAGGATCTGCCCGCCTGTCTCCTCAAACCCCGTGACGCTGCTGCCCAGTTTGATCGAGACTCCGTGCCGGCGCAGCTCGGAGTGGACAAAGGTGGCCATGTCAAAGTCGAGCGTGTTCATCAGCTGCTTGGGGCGTTGGACGACGGTCACGTCAAGGCCACGGGCGCGGAGGTTCTCGGCTGCCTCGATGCCGATGTAGCCGCCGCCTACCACCACCGCGCTTCTCGCGCCTTGGACGTCGACCTGGTCATGGAGCCGCAGCGCGTCCTCTACCGTCCTGAGCGTGAAGATGCGGCTGCTGTCTATGCCAGGCAGGTTGGGTCTCACGGGCTTGGCTCCGGGGGCGAGGATGAGCTTGTCGTAGGTCTCGCTCCAGGCGTCCCCGGTCTCCAGATTCCGGACCAGCACCTTCTTCTGGTCCGGAAGGATCTGCGTCACCTCGTGGCGCGTCTTGACCTGGATGCGGAACCGGGACCAGAAGCTCTCTGGCGTCTGCAGGGTGAGCTCGGCCCGGTCTGTGATGACATCGCCCACGTAATAGGGCAGGCCGCAGTTGGCGTACGAGACAAAGCCGGTCTTCTCGAAGATGATGATTTCTGCGTGCTCATCTAAGCGACGGATGCGCGCGGCTGCGGTTGCCCCGCCTGCCACGCCGCCTACGATGACGACTTTCATCGCCTACACCTCGACTTTCCCGCTATAGCCCTGGATGCCTCCGATGTTTGTAGCGTGCGCGTATCCGAGCTGCTTCAGGAGGTCGACCGCCTGCCCGCTGCGGTAGCCGCTCAGGCAGTACACGTAGAGCGGCGTTTCCTTGTCCGGCACCTCGGTGTCGATGAGGTAGATGCTGTCGCCGGGGATGTTGATGCTGCCTGGGATGTGACCCTGCTGGTATTCGCCTTGCGTGCGGACGTCGAGAAGCACCCCGCCATCCGACTGCTGCCATTCTCTGACGCCCTCGTTGATGTCGGCGCCTCGCAGCGAATCAAAGAACCCCATGCGTCTCACCTCTCAAAGCTCGCTGACGTTGTACGTCCGATGGTACGAGTGGAAGAGCATAACGCAGATGGAAATATGATACTAAAATCATAGCATATAAACGAGTAAACGATCGGGATGTTGTCAAAGGGGACGGTTCTGTTTGACAACATTGTCAGAAAGAGCCGTCCCCGGTGACATCCGCTAGAAAAGTTGTCAAAGAGAACCGTCCCCGCTGACACACCCGTTGGCGACATCCCGGGCCAGCAGGACCTCGTTGGCAAGCGAGTCGTACCAGAGCTTCAGGCGATACGGGCGTGCGTCGATGACCTTGACGATACCGGCCAGCTCCTCGGGCACCTCGCCCAGCACCTCGGCCGTCATGTCCGGGCATCCGTCTAAAAGCTCCAGATGAAGCGCACGCCGCGTATCGTTCTCGAGCACCGCCACATAACAGATGTTCTCCTCCACCAAATCCTGGAACATGTGGCTTCCATAGGAGAGCTCGGGCGCATAGCCCTCGGCGGAGTATGCGACCTCAAACAGCGCGCTAAACCCGCTGATGTCCGCAAACGTGGTGGGGACGCCTAGCTCCGGAGAGCTCGTGCCCAGCCTGCCGGGAGTGAAGAGCGCTGAAGACATGCCATGCACGGAGCAGTATGCGTTTGCCGCGCCAACCAGGGAGGCGACGCTCGGCTTAAGCGCATGGGGGCAGCGGTAGTACGCGCCCGGGTCCACCACCGCCACGACGTCCAGCCGCTCGGAGCGGTCGTTGCCCATGCCCTCGCCAACCACATGCAGCACGGCATCGTCGTCGGCAACCGGGGGCAGCTCGACCCCCGTGCCGTCCTTGAGCGACCGGATCGGGCGGCATTGCAGCAGGTTCACCACAAAGACGTCGTCCGCTCCGACGTTGACGGTGAACTCGATGTCGACGGCGTTTCCGTAAGCCTCCTGCAGTGCGTGGAGGACGCGCGACATCAAATCCGTGAACTCCCTGTTCTCCGTCAGGCCGCGGCACGACGCAAAGAGCACCGGGCGATAACTGCCGCGCGAGCGCAGGGACTGCTCGGCTTCGGTATCGTGCTCAAACACGGCATTGCGAGAAGCCGGGGACAGCTCGGGGGCCAAGTCGGTGCACAGCGCCTCTCCCAGCATGCGCTTGTCGAGGTCGATGAAGTTCGCATACCGCTGGCAGTAGCGATGGCGCTCGGCGATGGTCCTGGCCGTGGTCGCCTGCGGCCGGTCCAGGTTCACGATGCGCGGGTAGTCGTGCTCCGTCCGGTCGACCGCCTTTGTTCCCAAGCCCATGACCAGGCGCAGCATGCCGGCGTCCGGGTTCATGCCGGGCATCCAGCTATAGGCGCTGTGCGAGTACCCGACGCCGGCGGCTGTGGGCATGAAGCGGCCGTCATCCAGGTACGACCCGCTCACGCGCATCACGAGAAGCGACATCTGCTCTTCTCGGGCGTCCAACCCGTTGCGACGTCGGTATTCAAGCGCCGAGCGGTTGAGCGAGGAGGCGTACACATGGCGTACGGCGTTCTCAAACTCCCGGAGCTTCTCTTCCGGCGTGCCCACGTTGGCGCAGAACACCGACTCGTACTTGCCCGCGAACGCGTTGCCAAAGCCGTCCTCCTGAAAGCTTGACGAGCGCACGATGATGGGCGACTGGCCGTAGTAGTCGAGAATGCGGCTGAACTGCTCGCTGATCTCTGCTGGGAACGTGCCCTTCTCGATGCCTTCCTTGAGGGCGGGGGCGGCGCTGATGAACCCGTCGCCGCTCTGGGCGACGCGCAGCTTCCAGAGGTCGTTGTAGACGATGTAGGTGTAGAAGACGTCGGTGCCCACGTAGAACGAGTCATGCGGCTCAAAGAAGCGCCTCATCTCCGGCAGCGCCGTCTCGACGATCTTGCGCGCCACCAGCATGCCACACGTCTTGCCGCCCACCAGCCCCGTTCCCACCATCCGGTCGCGCACCTTGAAGTAGTCCGCGGGCGAGAAGTACCTCCGCACCAGGCCGCGCATGTGGGGGTCCTTGGTCATCATCATGTTGCACATCTTTGCGCAGGCATCGTCCGACAGCTGACCGCGGGATTCATCCAGCCGGCATTCCATGAAGAACCGGTCCCAGGAGTCGATGTTGCGTTCCTCGCTGGTGACCGGGTTCTCGCTCATGGCTGCGTAGTACCGGCCGATGTCCACGCCGTCCGTGAGCGGGACGATGGTGCTGTCCTGCGGGCGGTACCGGTGCGTGGAGAACATCGTGGGCGTGTAGCGGTTCCACACCTTGAGCGGGTGCAGGTAGACGTCGCCCTCGCTGTCTGAGGTGACGTCGAGCAGCAGCTGCGTGGTATCTCGGATCTTGGCGATGGCCGTGAACGAGTGCTGTCCGCGAAGCACCGGAAAGTAGGCCACCGTATCCAGCTCAAACAAATACGGGCAGGTCACACGGAAGAAGTTGGCCATCATCATGTCCGAAGACCAGACGACGCGCAGGTCGCTCAAGCTGTCAAACACATAGAAGGCGCCGCGGCCATGCTCCGTGATGATGCGGCGCACCTCCACCGTGAACGTCTCGAACCCCACGTTCGGGTCGAGCTCGTAGATCCGCAGCCCCGGCCTAGGCGAGAAGAGCGGGTCGTGCGAGGCAAACCGAAAGTAGATGAGGTCGCGGCCGTCAGCGATCGCCTGACGCACGTACGGCTCGGTGAAGTAGGCAAACTCGTCGAGGCGCGACAGCTGAAAGACCACGTTGTCGCCAAGCCGAATGTTGTCCAAGGTCTTGTCGAGTGCCTCTATGCCGCTTTTGATCCTGTCAAACGCCGCCACTGCATCCGCCTTCCGCCAGTTGCCCTGCCGTGGACATTCTAACGTCTGGGATGCGGGCCCGAACGATCCAGGAAAACACCGTTTGCCCGGTTTGACGTCTTTGCGGGGGACAGCCCCACCTGAGCTGCCGCCATTTGCCCGGCCTCCCGAGCCACCGCCACGACCGTCCTAGATCAACACCCCGTTGCAATGGTCGATTTCGTGCTGGATGATCTGCGCGGTGAAGCCCGAGAACTTCTCGGTCCTGTGCCTGAAGCGCTCATCCTGATAGACGACGGTGATGCGCTTGTAGCGCGTAGCGGGGCGGACGCCTGTCAGCGACAGGCACCCCTCCAGGGTATCGTAGGGGGCCGACTGCTCGGTGACCTCGGGGTTGTACATGATGCGTGGCCTGCCGCCGTCGTAGAAGGCGATGATGCGCTTGAGTTCCCCGATCATGTTGGCCGCCATCCCGACGCACGACTCGTGATGGGCGATGAGCGTGTCGAGCAGGTCGCGGGCGATGAGCGTGTCTTCCTGCGTGGCGGGCGCGCTTGTGCGCGAGAGCAGAAACTCGACGCGGACGACGGGGCGTTCCATGGGACTCCTTCGGCGGTTTGGCAGTGCTCCCCATGGTACTACGGCCACAGGCGAGGCCCGTGCCCAAAGGCTCCATGCCTTGCCGTCTGTCGTGCCACACAAACGGATTGTGATGTGCGCAGCGTGCCATTTTGCCTGCGCCGCGGGTAGCCTGTTGGCGGCCAACTGTTCTAAGCTCAAGAGTGGTTTTGACGTACGGGGTCAGGGAGAAGGATTGATTATGGAAATGCTCGATTCGGGCGGGCAGACCCAGGGCGCGCCCGAGGATGCTCGGCGCGTCGTCGACGCCGGACCCGATCCGCTCACCGGGCTAATCCGGATGCGCGAATTCCTCTCGGTTGCCGATGCGCGCAGGAAGGTCGACCGAGACGAGCAGGCGGACGGCGAGCTGGCGATGCTGTTCTTCAACCTGATCAACTTCCGCTCCATTAACCTGCATTACGGTCTGGCCACCGGAGACGAGCTGCTGCGACGGATGGCCGACGCGCTCGTCGCGAGCTTTCCCCAGGATGTGGTGGCGCACTTTGACGGCGACCGCT
>OMWF01000224.1 GCA_900314665.1 uncultured Actinomycetes bacterium | reverse complement strand
GGCGTTCGTATCGCGCATGCCGAACACCGGTGATGCGGCGGCGGGACTGCTGGTTCCGCTTGCGGTCTGCTCGCTTGCGGCTGCAGGTCTGATCCTGGTTGCCCTCAAGCTGAGGCGTCGAGCGTAACAGGTAGAAAGGGTGGGCAGGGCGCCGGGGTTGGGTTGGATCCCAAACCGGCGCTTTGCGCCGAGCGATTCGGTGCTTCTAACATGCCGTCGGTTCCCTGAGCCCGGCTCTCGGTGTCAGTTTTTAACGGCTTTGGCCAGAGAACACTGTTATGCAGTCGTCCCACTCCAACTTTTGACGGTTTTGGCTCGGAGGCGTCGGCATGACAGGACTGTGTGGATGGGCCGGGACATGCCTCAATCAATCTACCTGCGGTTATGCTACAAGGTTTTCTTTGGAGCTTGGAATTCCTGGCGGTCTTAGCCCTCTGTGTTGGCCAAAGCCGTCAAAAGTTGGAGTGAGGCGGGGGATTGCCGAGCCAAAGCCGTTAAAAGTTGGAGTCCAGCGGGGGACGCCGAGCCAAAGCCGCCGAAAGTTGGAGTAGGGCGGGGGAACGCCGGGCCAAAGCCGCCGAAAGTTGGAGTCTAGAGGGGCGCACCAAGCCAAAACCGTTGCTACTTGACCTCTCGTACGTAGGACGGGAGCTGCCATCAGCCTTGGATGAACCGGTACTGGCCGGTGACCCGGGGAGGGCTCGCATCGCTTATGGCAATGCTCCGGTGGTCTGCCGTGGCACAAGGGCCCTACCTGCGACTGCTCCTCTCGGGTGACCGATAGAGGGCCATCAGGGCGATTGAGATTGCGCAGAACACGGCGACGCATGCGAGCATCTGCTGGTAGCCCACCATACCGGTCCCCTGCGAGATGAACCCCACCAGAATCGCAGGCGCGATCGAGGTGCCCACCTGGCGTACGAGGGTGATCGTGGCGATGGCGCTGCTCGCTTCTTCAGCGCGCGTGTTCTCGAGAATCATGTAGTTGGTTGGCGCCCCCATGGCAAATCCCATGCCCAGGCCAATGAGAAGCAACCCGATGACGAGCAGGCCGGGGGAGGGGTGCACCGCCGCTACAAACGCGGTGAAGAGATAGCCTATCGCCTCGACGGCAAGTCCGCCTATGAGCACGGGCTTGGGTCCGAGGTGGTCGATCAGCTTGCCACCCAAAGGCGGGCCAAAAAGCGAGGTGATGCCGATGGCGAGCAGGTAGTAGCCGCCTGAGCCGGCGGGGTCGTTCATCGCGAACTCGGCAAACTCCGGTACCAGCACCATCGAGATGATGCAGCAGCCGATGAAGAACGATACGGCCATGGTCACCACGATGGCGCGGTTGTGGAAGTACTCCATGTGAAAAACGGGGTCGTCGGCATGCCGCTCAACCGCTCGGAAGACGGGCAGGATGATAATGGCGATAAGCTAGGGCGCCCAGGCGGCGGGTTGCGAGGCTGTTGCCGCAAAGTCAAAGAAGTTGATGTCTTTCAAGCCTATGAGGAGTAGCAGGACAAAGAGGGCAAAGAGCGCCGATCCGGCCAGGTCCATGGGGGTGCTTGCCCGCATCGCGCGACGGGGAAGCGCAATCGCACCCGCCACGATCAGGGCCAGGCAGAAGGGCACGCTCAGATAGAACATGATCGCCCAGTTCTCGGCTCCCGCAAAGCCGATGATCGCGCTGCCTACGCCGGCGCCGAGCACGTTGGCGAGACCTGTGGTTGCGGCTGCAATGCCAAGCGCCGCACCGCGCTTCTCGGGAGGAAAGGTCGTGCCAATCTCAGCGTTTGCTACGGGAATCATGCCGCCGGCGCCTGCCGCCTGCACCACGCGACCTGCAAGGAGGAGGCCAAAGCCGCCAATGATTGAAGAGATGCCGCAGATAAACGAGCCGACGCCAAAGATGCCAACGCAGATGAGGAAGATGCTCTTGCGCCCTCGGCGGTCGGCCAGCTTGCCGATTATCGGGATGAGCGCGGCGTAGAACAGCGAGTAGATGTTAATCATCCAGATGCCGGTGGCGTCGTCGATGCCAAAGCCGTTTTGGATGACTGTTCGGGCGGGCGAGACCATGCCCATATACAAACCGCCGATAATGAGCCCCACCAGATAGATAACCATGATGGCTCTGGTTTTGGCGTGTGCTTGTTCTCGTGCCTGCTTCATCTTTGCCTCCGTAGTCAGCGAAACACCCTAACACTCGAGAGGCTTTGGCCGGGCAAGCGAGAAGCCCGCCGTTCAAAACGGGGCGCCGCCGGACGGCGTGCCAGGGGGGAATCACACGCCTTATCGCGGACTATGCATATGGCAAAACACCAGGAACCAGTCACCGGCGGGTTGCTTGTCGGCCTGTTTCAGCGACGCTTTCCGTGCATAAGCATGCTCGGATGAGGCTACTCGTCTCGCGGCGGGCGGCTGGCGGTCTCTGCCAGGACTGTTGCAAAGATGCAGGCATTGCGGCGCAGCGATTGCGCAAACTCGCGTGCGGTCGTGTTGGGTTCGTTGCGAATCCAATTCTCGATGTTGTCGTAGACCACGTTAAAGAACTGCACGATAAAGGCATCGCACACCTTGCGGCTCACCGGGCAGCCAATCAGGTCGTGCGCAATCAGCGGAAACATGCGCGTGGTCGCATACTCCCTAAACGAGTTGCGACCGTTGACGCGGTACGCATGCCGATAATATGCGCGATCGCTCTCAAACGCGCGGCAGATCTCGGGCATGTAATCCCAGCACACCCAGTCGTCGTGATGGGGAATCTCTACGCTTAGGTCCTGGTAAAAGGTGTAGTTGAGCAAATCGTACTTATCTAGGAAATGCCGATAAAAGCTGCGCCTGCTCACACCCGCATGGTCGCATAGGGCGCTCACGGAGACCTCGTCAAACTCATGAACGCGCATAAGCTCTTTCAGGCTCTCGGATAAGGCCTTTTCCAGAGGCGAAGGCGGACGGTTGGAGTACTCGCGGGGCGCTGCGCTGGCACGGGCCTCGTCTGCGCTGGTCGTGGCCTCATCGGGGTTGTAGCGGTTCTCGGGAAGGCGGCGGTGCGAGGCGTCGGCGCCCACCAGCGCATCGAGCGGGCAATCGAGGGCGCGGGCTATCTTCACCACAGTCGAAAGTCGGGGATCCTTGGTCTTGCCATTGGCGAGACAGGCTATCTGAGCCGTGCTGAGCTGCGTCGCGCGTGCGAGGTCCGCTTGCGACATGCCGCGCCTGTCCATCAGACGGGTGAGGTTACCGGCAAAATCCATCGCATCCTCCAAAGGTCGGGAGCTCGCGGCGCCGCGGCTGCGAGAACCCTCATGGTTCCGCCCGCTTTCGTCCATACACAGAGAGTCTAAAAACGCCAGTGCACCTCTGCAAGTGGTAGCAATCATTCCACGGACGGAGTCACCCATTTCTTATAGATTTAGCATATAATCCGCCCATTTCACTGGAAATTTGTAGCAAATACAAAATATATAAAGCAATGTGCGTACTAGCAGGCACTACACCAATCCTGTAAACGCGCAGTAAAGACTGCGATAACAACAACCAAATCTGCTATTCAAGACACAATCAGCCCAATATGTGCCGCATTGTCACAGTGCGCTTATTCTGTGGCCGCTCATAACATATGACGCTTGCTATGCTCAGACCAACAGAGAGCTCAAGGTAATGCGCAAAACCAAAGAGTCCGGCGATGTCCCCGCATCGACTACGGAGGTGGTTTGGGTGCCTGTCTTGTTCATCATCCTGAAGGTCATAGCAATTATTCTCATCGTCCTCGCCGTCTTGGTGGTGGCTGTTCTCATCGGCTGCGAGATCGTGTACGCCTGGGGCAAGAAATCCTATGGCACGCCTGAGGAGCAGGCCATGGCGTACCCCGGCGATGAGCTCATGGATCGATTCGACCCCAAGCTCGTGCAAACGGTCACCTCGTCAATCACCATCGACAAGCCGGTCGACGAGGTCTATCCCTGGATCTACCAGTGGGGCGGCACCAAGTCCGGCTCGCTTTCCTCGGAGTTTCTCGAGCGCTGGTTTGGCCATCTGTCCATCTACAACCGCTATGAGCTGTGCGACGAGTGGCAGATGCCCGATTCGTTCATGCCCGGCGACTTCATGGACTGGGACCGCTCGGGAATGGGCTGCGAGGCGACCGACGTGGTGGCCGACAAGTACATCATGAGCTTCTCGGACATCAAGCATCCGCCTCGGGCGCGCGGCGCGTACGCCATCGCAGGCGGCAAATGCGATGACATGAACTTCATCTGGGGCTGGTACTTTGTCCCGCTCAAGGGCGGCAAGACCCGCTTCATCTGCCACTGGAAGTATTACGAGACGACTGACGCCCTCACACGCTTTGCCCTCAAGCGCGCCATCGGCATGTGCGGCACCGCCATGCAGCGTTGGCAGATGGAGTACACCAAGAAGTGCGCCGAGGGCACCATGCCCGTGCACAAGCACGTCAAGACCTACCGCAAGATCTTTGGCGCCTATCACCATGCGCCCGACGAGGTCCAGGAGCAGTTTGACTGCCCGATGATTCGCGACGGGCGCGAGCATCCGGCGGTTGACGAGGTGCGTCCTTCTCGCATGGCAGATCCGGCTTGGCCGCCCGCCAGCAGCCCGTGGGACGTCGATCGGGATTATTACCGCGAGCGCATCCCGCAGGCCATCGAGGAGATCAAGCGCAAGGCTGAGCAGCAGCAACAGGCTGCGCAAGCCAAGATCGCGGCGCTTCAGGAAGAGTACGCGGCGCTTCAAGAGGCGGCTCCCACGGCGGAGTAGGCAGGCGGACTGAGGCTTGGGGAGCGGTCCCGGCCTCGGGCCCCAGCCCTGGTCCGAGGCCCCGGCTTCCGACCCTGGTCCCGGCTCCGGGCTTCTCGCAAACCGCGTTCTTGCACCACATTTTGGGGATTTGCGCGCCCAAAGGATGGCGCGCTTGGCTCGGCATGTCTCGCTTGCGCTGGCAGAGGTCGCAGCGAGCCGTTGTCGGAATCAACCAAAGGAGAGGATTGTCATGGATAAGAGCACGCGCATCGCTATCATCGGCGGCGGCCCGGCGGGTTTGTCGGCAGGCATGTACCTCGAGCAGGCGGGCTTTGACAACTACACCATCTTTGAGAAGAACGGCTGGGTGGGCGGCAAGTGCCACTCTCCCGAGTATAAGGGCCGCCGATACGAGATGGGCGCCATCATGGGCGTGCCCTCGTACTACGCGGTGCACGACGTCGAGGAGTTCTGCGGCATCACGCACGACGGCCCCAAACTCAACCGCAACTATAAGGACGATACCGGCAAGAAGATCGACCCCTTCAACCCCCACAACCCGTTGCACGCTCCGCGCCTCCTCAAGATGCGCTCGCAGGTCAAGAAGCTGGGCGAGTTGCTCGAGACCAAGTACAAGGGCTACGACGTCAACGGCCACCGCGGCGTGGCGCAGGGGCGCTATGACGGGTACGCCGTCACGCCGGAGCGCGAGCACGTGGCGGGCGAGAACGAGAACCTCAAGGACCTGGCGCTTCCGTTTAGCGAGTTCTGCAAGAAGAACGGCGTCGAGCTCTGCGAAGACATCTGGATCGGGCCGTTCACCTCATTTGGCTACGGCTACTTTGACGAGATTCCGGCCGCGTACGTGCTCAAGTACCTGGACTTCCAGACCACGATGAACTTTGTGAAGGTCAACCTGTGGACCTGGAAGGATGGCACGCAGTCCATCTGGGAGCACCTGAACGACAAGCTTAAGCACCCGGCGCTGCTCCATTCGGACATCTCCAAGGTCGAGCGCGCCGACGGAGTGGTGCGGCTGACCGTGAACGGCGAGGTGCAGGAGTTTGACAAGCTCATCGTGACCGCGCCGCTGCAGTACTTTGGCAAGTACGCGGACATCAGGCCCGACGAGAAGGAGCACTTCGACAAGATCGACTATGAGCGCTACGACACCATGGCCTTTCTTACCAAGCCGGAGGATGCGCCAGAGATCTCGTACTACATCATGGAGAACATGACGCCCGAGCGTCTGGGCCACCTGATGGTGTACTACCGCCGCTGGGCTGACACCATCGATCAGCCGTACGTGACCTACACGCTGCGCAAGCACAAGGACGGCCCGGAGCTGGACTACGAGGCCACCAAGAAGCAGGTGCTCGACGACCTGAAGGTCATGGGCAACCCGGCTGATGAGGTCATCGACGAAGGCGCCTGGTACTACTTCCCGCACGTGTTCACCGAGGATTACGCGGCGGGCTGGTACGACGACGTGGAGGCCATGCAGGGCAAGTACGACACCTACTACGCCGGCGAGATCATGAGCTTCGGCGATATGGACGAGACCGCCGAGTACAGCCGTGAGCTGGTGGAGCGGTTCTTTAAGGAGTAACGCCGCGTCGCAGTGAGGCAGGGGAGCGGAGACATGAGGCGGTTTGTGGGGTTTTCCGAGCTTGTGGCGGTTCGTGCAGGCGAGACGCCCGATCGCGTCTGTCTCCGTTTCTTTGCTGACGGAGCGGTACGCAATCTGAGCTGGGCGGAGTTTGGAGAGCGGGTCGCCGCGCGGGCAGAGGAGCTGCTACGTGCAGGTGCACGGTGCGAGGCGGTGCTGCCCGACGGCTCGGTGGCAAGCGTTGTGGAGGTCTTCGCGGCCACGGCTGCAGGCTCGCAAGTGGCGCTCATCGATGCGAACTACCGGGATGAACAGGCTCTATCCTGCGCGAGGCTGTGCGATGCGGATGCGCTGTGGTGCGC
>OMWF01000225.1 GCA_900314665.1 uncultured Actinomycetes bacterium | reverse complement strand
GCCGAGGAGATTGTTGACATGGACATGGACGACCCCATGCTCAGGCAGCGCCTGCTGTGGTCGTGCATGGTCTGCGAATACTGCGAGAAGGTGCTGGGCATAGCCCCCACCACCTTCCCCGGTTACCTGGTCCAGTAACGGCAGTCGCGGGCGCGGCAGCGCGAGAAGCGCCGGCGCCCGTCCGTGGCGCGCCTAGGCGCCGCGATGGCTCTTCTCGCGAAACTGGCGGCGCTTGCGCTGCTTGGCGATAGCGCGCTCCTCGCGGATGGCGTGGGCGCCGTCCTCCCTGAAACGGTCGCGCGCCCGGCTGTCCACCTCGTCGAGCTCCAGCTCGTCGAGGGCCTTGAGCTCCTGCAGCGCCAGGCCGTAGGCGCCGCCTCGGGCCAGCGCGTGCACTGCCTCCTTGCCTGCCTCAAAACGCAGGTGCTGGCTGTGCCGCCCCTGCTTCCACTGCTGGTAGTCGGCCTCCAGGGCGTCGGTGTCCTGAGAGGCGTTGAAGCGCTCGATCAGCGGGTCGAAGGTGGACTCCTTATCGCGCCTGTCTGAATTGACCTCGGTGCGCGAGAAGACGATGACCCCCACGATAACCACCACGGTGAGCACGCACACCACCACCGTGGCCGCCATCGCCAGGCTGTGGCTGACAAACCAGGCCACCAGGGCGCCGGCGAGCGGAAGGCCCACCATGTAGGGCAGCAGGACGAGTATCTGGTGCTTTGATCGGGAGTCAAGTGCCATGGGTGTGCCTCTATCCTACGTGCCTACTTATGGTGACGCCGGCGGCGCCGACGGTCCTTGTCGTACCGCTCCTGAGCGGCCGCGCGCGTCTCCTGCTGGCGCACGCGCTGCTCCATGATGCCGCGGTACCGCTCAAAATCGTGCCGGTCGTTGACCGCGATCTCTTTCACATCGATGCCTTTGAGCAGTTCAAGGGCCTCCTTGGCATGACCCTGCTCGGCAAGCGCGTCGCCCGCCTCCTGGGCAAAGAGGAGCAGCACGTCGGCCCGCTGGCCCTGTTCCTTCCATGCCTTGAAGGAAGCGAGCAGCGCATCCACGTCGTCGTCTTTCTCGAAGGTGGCCAAAAGGGGGCGGCAGGTCTGGTCAAACTCGCGGACAGCCTTGCGGGTGGCAGCCGCCGACACGCCCCCCACCAGCACCAGGGCCACCACCATGACCGCCAGGAGCATCACGATGTAGGCGCGGTACTGGGGCACGCCCCAGGAGAGCGCCCAGTAGTACACCCCCACCGCCGTGGCGGCAGTGAGGACGAGGATGATAAACAGTTGCAGCGGCGTGAGCCTGATCTTGACCACGAGCGCAACCCCTCCCTTCGGGCTTGTTGCACCGTGACACCATAACGCAACGGATTGCCTGGGCGGAACCGCAACCCGGCTCTTCTCGGCCCCTGCCCGATGGTTGCAAAGGCAACGGGTGCGCAGCGAAATCAATGGGAGTATCGAGGGGAGAAGGAATGCCTGACCGGGAGGCGGCGCGATGTATAAGATCGGAATCGACGTAGGCTCCAAGACCCTCAAGGTGGCCGTCATCGACGAGCGAGGCGCGCTGGTCTGCTCGCGCTACCTGCGCCATCACTCGAATGTCAGGAAAGTGCTGGCAGACGCCCTGCACGAGCTGACCTGGACAAACGGCGACATATCCGGTTCGGTAGCCGTCACCGGCTCGGCGGGCATCGACATCGCCCGCAGCCTGGGCGTCCCCTTTGTGCAGGAGGTGGTGGCCACCACCCATGCGGTGCAGACCCTCATCCCCGACGCCAGCGCCTTCATCGAGTTGGGCGGCGAGGACGCCAAGGTGGTCTACCTCGATAAACCCATCGAGCAACGCATGAACGGCAGCTGCGCGGGCGGAACCGGGGCGTTTATCGACGCCATCGCCCACATGCTGGGCGTGCGCACGCAGGAGATGAGCCGGCTGGCGCTGGGGTCGCAGCGCACCTACCCCATCGCCTCGCGCTGCGCCGTCTTTGCCCAGTCCGACGTGCGCCCGCTGCTCAACGCCGGGGCGAGCAAGGCCGATATCGCCGCCAGCGCGTTTGAGGCCGTGGTGCAGCAGACGCTGGGAGGCCTGGCGTGCGGCCGGCCCCTGCGCGGCACCGTGGTGTTTCTGGGAGGGCCGCTCGAGTACCTCCCCGCCCTGGTCATGGCCTTCCGGCGGGCGCTGGGGCTGGACGCCACGACCGGCATTAAGCCGCCCGACGCCCATTTGATGACGGTCAGGGGCGCAGCGCTGCTGGCGGACCGAGCCGCCGCCGAGGGGCGCGCCCCCCGCACCATGAGCCTCTCCGGGCTTGAGGAGCATGTCAGAACTGCGCCGATGCCCGACGACGACCTGGAGCGCCTGCCTCCCCTCCTGGCAGGCGAGGGCGCGCGGGAGCGCTTTGCCGCCGCGCATGACGAGCAGCCCTGGCCGCGGGTGCGGCTCTTTGATTACGAGGGGCCCCTCTACCTGGGAATAGATGCCGGGTCGACGGCCCTCAAGCTGGTCGCCCTCACCAAGGACGGTAAGCTTGCCTACCATGACTGGCGGCCGGTCTCGGGCGACGTGCTGGGAACCGCCCGCGACCTGCTGCAAGGCCTCTATGCCGAGCTGAGCGCCGGCTACCGCAGCCACGAGCCGTCGACCTGGATCGCCCACGCCACGGTCACCGGCTACGGCGAGGACCTGCTTAAGGCCGCGCTCGGCATCGATTCGGGCGTGGTGGAGACCACCGCCCACCTGACGGCCGCCCACACCCTCTACCCTGACTTGAGCTTCTTGCTGGACATCGGCGGCCAGGACATCAAGGCGCTCTGGGTACGCGAGGGGCAGATAACCGAAGCAGTCCTGAACGAGGCCTGCTCCAGCGGGTGCGGAGCGTTTGTGGCCAGCGCCGCCCGCTCGCTGGGGATGGGACTTGAGGAGTTCTCGCACCAGGCGCTTCTCGCCAAGAGACCCGTTGACCTGGGCATCCGTTGCACGGTCTTCATGACCTCGCGCGCCCGCCACGCTCAGAAGGTGGGCGCCGCACCGGCCGAGATCGCCGCAGGGGTGGCCTACTCCGTGGTCAAGAACGCCCTCTATCGCATCATCGGCGCCGATAAGGCCGAGAAGCTGGGAGGTCGCGTGGTGGTGCAGGGCGGCACCTTTGCCTCTGATGCGGTGCTCCGAGCATTTGAGCTGGTCGCGGACGTGCACGCCTGCCGCCCCGCCGATGCGCAGCTGATGGGCGCCCTAGGCTGCGCGCTGGTGGCCCTGCAGCGGGCGGGCGCAGATGCCAAACCGGGCGCAAGCACGATTCTCGGACGAGAAGAGCTCGCCCAGCTGGACCCCAAGCGCACCTCGCAACGCTGCCCGGGCTGCCCCAACGCCTGCGCCCTCACGGTCCTGAGCTTTGGCAGCGGAGCAGAGCGGCGTGTGCATGTGAGCGGCAACCGCTGTCCCCGCGCGTACCAGTACCTCGACGGGGACGCGGGGGAAGCGGGCGTCTGCGGGGCTGCGGCGCCCGTATCGGCGAAGGGACCCGGTGTTGGGCCCTCTGCCGGCGCAGGTGCCGTCCCCCCGGCGGCATCCGCTGCCGACGCGAGGCGCGGACCTCAATCCGCGCCCAACGTGGTCGCCCTCGAGCAGGCGCTTATCGAGAGCTGCACCACCGTACGCGCCGACGGGCCCCGCGGACAGGTGGCAGTGGGGCTCCCCTGCGTGCTCGAGGGCTACGAGGCCACTCCTTTCTGGCACGCCTTCTTTGAGGCGCTGGGGTTCTCGGTCATCATGCCAAACGAGTTGATTGAGCGCAGGTACAAGGCCGAGAGCGCGGAATCCATCCCCTCCGAGAGCGTGTGCCATCCGGCCAAGCTCACCCACGTCCGCGCCTACGCGCTGGCCGCCGGAGGTGCCACGGCGATCTTCATGCCGAGCTACGAGCGCGGGTCGCGCTGCCCGGTATCCTGCTGGTACGCGGATGCGTTGGCGGACAATCTGGGCACGGTGCAGGGGCGCCGGGTGGCAGTGGTCTCGCCCACGCTCACCGCGATGAGCCCCTTTGCCCTGGTCAGCCGCGATGACGACCTCAAAATGCTGCAAAGGGCCGTAGCCGGGCTGGCCCCGACCGAGGCGCCCGTCTCGCCAAGCGACTTCTCGGCCGCCCTGCATCTGGGCATTGAGGCCCAGCGGAGCTTTGAGCGCCTGGTGATGGAGGCCGGCCGGCAGGCGCTGGCATGGGTCGAAGCCGATCCCGCGCACCGGCACGGCATCGTGCTGGCCGGACGCCCCTACCACATGGACCGCGCGCTGCTCCACGGCATCGACGAGGTGATCTGCGACCTGGGAATGGCCGCCATCCCCCGGATGGCCGTGCGCGACAAGGTGCGAGAAGCGCGCAACCAGGCTCAGAGCCGTCGGCGTGAGCGGGAGGCCAACCTGTGGAGCAGCGGTATTACCGCCACAGAAAGGGGAGGGCGCACCGATGGCCGGGGCTTTGGTCCCCAGACCGACTGGAAGCAGGCAAAGCACCTGGTAGGGACCGCACAGTACGTGCTCACCGACCCCAACCTGGACCTGGTGGCGCTGCGCAGCTTTGGCTGCAAGCTTGACGACGTGACCGTGGAGGACGTGCGCGACCTGCTGGTGGCAAACGGCCGCCCCTATACCGGCATCAAGAT
>OMWF01000228.1 GCA_900314665.1 uncultured Actinomycetes bacterium | reverse complement strand
GGCGATTTTCCCACATACAGCGATGCGGGCTCCCCTGCCCGAGAGCCCGCATCCGTTGAGCTAGAACCTCTGTCATTGAATCCGAGTGCACGGTATCGCCCAAGCCGCGCGCGTTGGGAGATTCTGCATAAACGACAACTGAAACAGCACGAACGACACTCGGGATTTAGCATCGCTGCCGCCGGCGGCGTCACGAGCGAGACGGGAGTCGGCTCTTGAGAGCTCGGTCGAGCTGATCCTGCCCCACGTACATCCGCCACATGGTGAATGAGAAGCGCCTTGGCTCAATTCGGTCGAGGGCATCGGGGAGCGGCTTGGGGGTCGCAGCCACCGAGCCTGACTCGGTGAGCTTAGCCGGGACGATGTCCAGCACGGCATCATGCTGCCCCTGCCGCTCGGGGAGGCGGCGGGCAAGCGCCTGCACCTCCCAACGGTAGCGATGCTCCCGAATGGCCTTCACCTGCACTACCTGCCAGCAGCGCGCCCCGTACTTGTCGGGATGGGCGAGTATCTGCGTAAAAGCCTGCTCGAGCTGAACCGCCCGCAGCGCCTCCTCGTGCCCATGCGCCGAGATGGGAATGCGCAGGTCGGAGCTCTTGGCGAGAAGCGCCCTAGCCTTCTTGCCCCGCGCCTCCACACAGAAGAGTCGACCGCGCCCGTCGCGCACAAAGAAAACCCGCGCAGCATCGGCGGCCGACCTGACCGTGACCAGCGCCAGCACGAAGGCCGCGGCGAGCACCAGGGCAAACGCCACCATGGCATCCGGAAAGAAGCGCATCAGGGCCGCCACGAGGCAGGCGAAGGCCGCAAACACCCCCGCAGCAGCCCAGAGCTGGCGGGAGAGTCGCTGGTACCCAGCCGAAAAGCGGTCGACAAGCCAGATGTGCACCGTTCCTCCCCTGCCGCCCGGGCCGCTAGGAAAGTTCGACGTTCTTGCCGGAAGCCTTGAGCTTCCCGCGCTCAACCAGCGTGTCCACCGCCTTGACGGCCATCTTGCGCGGAGCCTGCTTGGAGGCGTCGAGCCCAAAGGCCGCGCAGACGGCGTCTGCCAGCTTGGCTTTGGGCAGCGGGCCTGAGGCCAGCTCATGCTCGACCACGACGCGAATCTCTTCGAGGGGGATCTCGGCGGAGCTGCGCCCGGAGGTCGCGCCTTGGTTGGTGCGCACCTGCGGTCGACGCTCCTGCTCGGCGGTCATGTAGAAAAGCTCGCCGCCAAACTGCTTGGCCTTCATCCCGCCCCGGCTGCCCGTCTGAGGGAGGACCTCGGCAAAGCGGTCGCGCACCTTGGGGGTCACCTTGGGAACGCCCCAGAGCCCGGCCACCCGCCTCATCAACAGCGACGAGGCAATGGGGCCCTCAAAGCGGATGACCGCCAGCGTGAGGGAGAGTAGGTTGGGTGCCTTAAAGAAGTTGCCGCTCTGGCGTTTGCCCTCGTAGGGACGATACGGCAGGGGCTTGAGCGGAGGCAGCGGCTTGCGCGGCTGAGCGAGCGCAGGCTTGGGTGCGGGCTCGTGCTTGGGCTTGAGCTTGGGAGCCGGCGCGACCTTGGGCTCCAGTGCGGGGTTGGGAGCCGGCGCAGGCTTGGGCTCCGGCTCACTCTGTGGCTTGGCCACCGGCGCGGACTCGGGTCCAGCTCCCGACCCGGGCCCACCTCCCGGCATTGCCTCCGGTGCGGGCTCGCCCCCCGACACAGCCCCGGCCCCGGGGTCAGGCGCCGCCTCCGCCGGCATCGGCGCAGAGTCCACAGGGGGCTCCTTCCCAAGCCCAGGCTCCGCCTCCTGGGCCGCAGCCTCGGCGCCCAGACGCCGCTCGTCAAGCCAATCGAGGTCGGTGTCTGCCTGCCACGCAGCCGCCTTCCTGACGCGCCCCGGCGCCGCGTTCTCCACCAAGCCGGCGTCGGCCAGCGCCTGCAGCACCTGGCCGGTGAAGCTCGCCGTCAGCAGAACCCCGCGGCCAAAGGCGATTCGGGTGTCGAGCCGCAGGTCGAGCACCTCGCGTGTGGCCCGCCCGCGCAGCGCGTCGAAGAGCGTCCGAGGCGCAACGCCCTGGTATCCGGCGACCGCCAACAGGTCGCAGAGGGCCTCCGCCGCGCTGGAGGCCTGCTCGGGGTCGCTGGCGAGCGGCTCCGCCTCCACCTGGTCCATCGACAGCAGGGCGGTGAGCTCGCTTCTTGAGAAGAGCCGGTCCATGGCCTCCTGCACCTCAACCGCCCCACCGTGGCGACGCGCCTGGTTGCGCTTGCCGCGCCACGAGGCGAGCAGGCCGGCCGCCTGGTCGCGCATCGGATGGGAGGGCTTGCGCCATCGATCAAAGTCGGACGCCGTCACAATGCCCGCGGGCGCCGTCGCCGAGGTCCCGCGCACCAGCACCGCATCCAGGCGCTTGTCGGGCTGCTCAAAGCGCTCCCTGAGCTCGCCTACGGTGAGGGATGCATCGACTATCCGCCACGCGCGGGGCGCGATCCCGAAGACGCGGTCAAGGCACACCGTGTCGAGCGGCGGCAGCCCGTAGGGGTCCTTCTCTACGACACGGCTCAGCCAAGCCCCGATGTCGGCGTGCGAGACAAAGCCCATCTCACCCTTCACCGGCTGGTAGACCAGGTAGGAAAACCCGTGTTCGCGCAGATACGCCAAGCCTTGGGCAAGCGTCGCCTCGGCGGGAAAGACCTTGAGCGTGGAGAGCCGGGCGATGCGAGAGAGCGGTGTGGCATCGAGCAGCTTGCCGGTCGAAATCGAGAGCAGCTCGCCTATGCGCTGGGCGAGTCGGGCCATGCCGCCGTTCTCCAGCCCCTTGGGCGTCTGTCCCTCCTCGTCCGCGACGAGGAGCATCCAGGCCAGCACCACCAAGCGCCGGTCCTCCTCGTCTAGGGCGGCGGCTACCGGCTCTTCAAGCAACAGCTGGTCGAGGTCCCCATGGTAGCTGGTCTGGCGGGGAACGCCCGCCAGCTGCAAGGCGAAGGCAAGCAGTCGGGACAGCTCCGAAGAGAGCCGCTTGTAATGCACGGGTTTATCGGGCATCGTCTGCCACCTCCTCGCTCACATCGTCAAACAGCTGGTCAAAGGCCTGGTACGGGTCTCGTGCGGAGAGCGCCATCAGGGTTCGGGCGGTCAGCACATAGCTGCCGTCGCCCAGGCGCCGAAGCACCTTGGCCGCGGTCAGGTCTGCCAGCCTGAGCGCCAGCTCGCGGCTGGCCAGCTGCGGCGCGCATCCAAAGACCGGCAGGTCGGCCAAGCCTCGGGACACCAGCCCGGACCCGCCTCGACCACGGAGCACCTGGGCCAGCTCGCGGTAGGTCAAGCCCCGGGCGCTGCCCGCCACCGCCACCGCTATGGCGCGGGAGAGGTCGCCGCCGCCCTGCACAAAGGGCCGATTGGCCCCCAGGTCGAGGGCCAGCTGCTCGATGCGCGACGAGGAGCGCCCCGTGCGGTCCGGCAGCCCGCCGGCAAGCGAGGCGAGCTCCCCTTGCAGCAGCTCATCTGCCTCGCGCCGCCGGCGTTCGGCGTCCCGACGCCAATCTGCCATGGTGCGGGCGGTGACGATTCCCACGGGGTCGCCCGCGTAGTCCTCGTTGTCAAAGACGAGCGCCGCCGCCACCCGCTGCGAGGTATCGCTCAGCGCTTCCTCCACCTGCTCGAGCGCGACGCGCTGGTCAAACGCAACCCATTCCTCGCGGGCGTTGCCCAAGAGCGCGCCCGCCTCAAGGTGCTCCACGTCGGCAGCCCCGGCCTCCTGCGAGGCGAGCCAGGCGCCAGCATCCGCCAGCGAGAGCAGCACGCAATAGCCGTCGTCGTCGCGCACCGCAGCAAATCCGTCATGTGCCGCCAGCTCCGAGAGCGCCGTGGCGAGCGGCGTCCACGAGTCGAGCACCGCCGGCCGGGGCAGCCCGGGCAGGCTGCCCACAGGCACCCGACCTTCGATGCGACGGGCGAGCTGCTGCAGCTGCAGGGCGGCATCAAGGGCGCCTTCCTGCTCCACCTCGTCCTCGTCGGCCGCCATGGCCATCAGGCAGTCCGAGATGAGCGTGCGAGAAGCCACCGTCATAATGCGATCGGCCACCGCCTCGTCGACCAGCTGGGCAAACCCTCTGGGGATGCGACCGCCAGCCTTGGAGGCATAGCTCAGGCGCAGCGCCGCATAGATCCGCGAAACCGAGATGCGCACCCTTTTGATGCCGCTCATCGTCCCACCTCCCGGCTCGCATGCGCCACCGCCGAGGCCAGGCTGCGGGCATTGCGCCGGGCAAGCCCCCGCCAACCTGAGAAGCGCTGCGGGGCAAGGCCCGTCGCCAGCGGCGCATACACGGCGACCTCCCCCAGCCCAGGCACGCTGGGGGTATCGACCGGCAGCACGGCCGCGCAGCTGGCGAGCATGTCATCGCTGTGGTTGAAGGTTCGCACCTGAGCCAAGCCCGCCACCAGCGAGGTCACCTGTCGAGGGTCGACCGGCCAAGCCCCATCGCCAGCTGAGCCAACCATCACCACCGGCACCGGACGCGCCGGAGACATGATCCAGTTGGCAAGCATCTGCAGCTCGTCCGCAGAGACCGCCTGCGGCTCTGCGGCAAGCGGAGCCCCGCTCTTCTCGGCATGCCAGGACTGCCCGGAGAGAAGCGATCGCACCAGTTCAGGGGCCTTTGCCACCGGAATGAGCGCCTCGCTCACGATGCTGCCGGGAAGGGCCCGCCAGCAGGTCCGAACCGAGACCGGAACCCGCCGGGGCCCCGCAGGTCCCAGCGCCACCTCGGTCCCCAGGCTCAAACCACGTGCCGGCTCGTCCGACCACCCCGTGAAGCGCCACGCTCCGGGAGCCGCGCCCTGCTCGGCAAGGACCCCTCTGCTCTCTTTGAGGACCGTCTGCTCCAGAATGCCGACAAGAGCCGAGGCATCGCCCTCTTCGGGCACGACGTCAAAGCGTGCCGCATACAGCGGCACCTGCCCTCCCAGCGCGTTATAGGTTGTTACATCTGCTGACATCTGTCTATCCCGTCTTCTCGTATCCTTTCAGTTTAGAAGAACGGGGCTTTGCGGGAGCCCGCCATCGGGCGTCCTTCGCCTTTG
Organism: uncultured Actinomycetes bacterium; assembly: GCA_900314665.1. GTDB lineage: Bacteria > Actinomycetota > Coriobacteriia > Coriobacteriales > RUG033 > RUG033. The sequence goes on along the minus strand of OMWF01000228.1, from coordinate 3,442 downwards.
CGGGCGTGGGCATCACGCCAGGGTCGAAATTGAGTGCGCCGCCCCTGAACGGAGCCGGGTGGCTGCCTGGCTGAAGCTGGGCACTCGATCGGAGCTAGCCGCAGTCCCTGTCGCAGGCTTCATGCCCCCCTGCCGAGGATGGCGTCGCAACCCCCTGCCAGGGGATGCGCGAGCCCGAGGCCCCTCCGGCATCAAGCTCGCCGAAACCCCGCAAAAGCTCAAATCTCGTACATCAAGCCGGTCAGAGCGAGCCGTCTGATCCGGACCGGGCGATTCCTCCGTCCCGCACGCCCCAAATATTGGAAGCAGCGGTCGGGCTTGGGCTGATCGGGGCGTTGCGCCCCACGTCATCAAAGCCACGCCCGACGACGAGCGATTATGCGGTTGAGGCGGCGCCCCCCAAAGAGTCGCGATGCGATGCCGCAGGCAGATGCGTCAGCTTCAGCAGCCGTGCTCCGAATGTGGACCCAGGTGCGGTCGCCTCCTCAAAAATCCCCGAGCAGCGCCCCGGCGTCGCAGCGGTGCGCAGGCGTTGCAGGAGCGCGGCAGCGCCCCGTCCGGGGGCGAGCGCACGCCCGCCCCCGTCGCATACATATCGCAGGCGCGGGCTACTTTTGGCCGGCGAGCTCGTCGATGATGCCGGCGAGCTTATCGGCCATCTCATCGACCTGCTCGTCGGTGACCACCAGCGGCGGCAGGAAGCGAAGGATGGAGTCGCCGATGTGGTTGAGCACCAGTCCCTGCTTGAGGCCCTCGTTGACCGCTTCGGTGGCCACGGGGACGTCAAGCTGCAGGCCGCGCATGAGGCCGGCGCCGCGCACCTCGACCGCATGCGGCATCTGGGAGAGGCGCTCGGCGAGATGCGCGCCGACGGCGATGACATGCTCGCCGACCTTCTCGTCGATGAGGGTCTGGACCACCGTGCGCCCCACGGCGCTGGCCAGGGCGTTGCCGCCAAAGGTCGACCCGTGGTCGCCCGGCCCAAAGACGTCGGCCACCTGAGCGCGAGCGGCCACGGCCCCCATCGGGAAGCCGCCGCCGATGCCTTTAGCCATCGACACGATATCGGGCTCGATGCCCGCCAACTGGTACGAGAAGGGCGCGCCGGTGCGGAAGAAGCCGGTCTGCACCTCGTCGATGATGAGCAGGGCGCCGTACTGCTCGCAGAGCTCGGAGGCCGCCTGCAAGAACTCGGTGGTGCAGGGCCAGACGCCGCCCTCGCCCTGGATGCACTCGAGCATCACCGCGCAGATCGGGCCGGTCTCCTCGGAAGGATGCGCGAGAGCCTGCTCCAAGCCATCGACGTCGTTGCGGTCGACGAAGGTGAAGCCTGGGGTCAGGGGCCTGAAGGCGGCCTGCTTGGCCTCCTGCCCGGTGGCGGCCAGGGTGCCCAGGGTGCGGCCGTGGAAGCTCTTGCGCAGCGCCACGATGCCGGTGGCCCCGTCGTGGTGCGCAAGGCCCCACTTGCGGGCGATCTTGATGGCGCCCTCGTTGGACTCGGCACCGGAGTTTGAGAAGAACATCCGCCAGGTTGACTCGGTGGACCCGGTGACGTGCCCCTCCCCGTCCGTGATGGCGCTCAATAGCTGCGAGACCATCTCGGCGAGCTCGTTGCGGTTCTCGACGTAGAAGTAGTTGCTCACCTGCCAGACCTTGGCGGCCTGCTCCTGCAGGGCCTTAGTGGCCGCCGGATGGCAATGGCCCAGGCTCACCGCGCCCACGCCGCCCAAGAAGTCTAGGTAGTCCTTGCCCTCCGAATCGGTCAGCACGACCCCCTGACCGGACACGAACTGGACCGGCAGGCGGCCGTAGGTGTGCATCAGGTAGGTGTCGTCGCCGACAAACACGCACTGGAGGTTGCTGTTCTCAGCCATGATGGCTCCTTTGCTTCGAGGCGGCGCTGAGCCGCCGGAGCTGTCAGATACTACGGGTTGCGGCGCTCAGGCCCGCTCGTCTTGCTCGTCTTGGTAGAGCATGGTGCCGACGCCGGAGTCTGTGAAGATCTCCAGCAGCAGCGCATGGGGGAAGGTGCCGTTCAGGATGTGGACCTTCCCCACGCCGCTCTCCAGGGCCTCCGCCGAGGCGGTGATCTTAGGGATCATGCCGCTTTCCAGCTCGCCGGAGTCGAGCAGCGCGCGGGTCTCGGTCAGCGAGAGACGGCTGATCAGGCTCGCCTTGTCCGAGAAGTCCCGGTACAGCCCGTCCACATCGGTGAGAAAGACCAGCTTGTCCGCGTGCAGGGCACGGGCCACCTCGCTTGCCACCAGGTCGGCGTTGACGTTGAGCGGGCCGTCCGCGCCCATCGCCACCCCGGCGATCATGGGCACGTAGCCGCTGTCGAGCAGGTTCTCGATGAGCTCGGTGCCCACCTTGGAGACGCGGCCCACCCTGCCCAGCTCGGCGGAGAGCGGGGTGCCCTCGAGGATGCGGCCGTCAGCCCCCGAGAGGCCCACCGCGTAGTCCCCGTAGCTGTTCATGGTGCCTACCAGCTGCTGGTTCACCTTACCGAGAAGCGCCATCTGGACGGCTTCCATGGTGGCCTCGTCGGTGACCCGCATGCCGTCTTGGAAGCGCACCCCGATGTCGAGCCTCTTCATGAGGGCGGAGATGGCCTTGCCCCCGCCGTGCACGATGACCAGCCTGATGCCGATGAGCTTCATGAGCACCAGGTCAGAGATCACCGCCGACCTCAGCCTGGGGTCCTCCATCGCCGACCCGCCGTACTTGACCACAAAGGTCTTGCCCTTCATCTGGTTGATCCAGGGCAGGGCCTCGGTGAGCACCCGCGCTTTGGTGAGTGCGTCGTCGCGCTCCTGCTGGCTTTCCTTGTCCACTGTCTTTCCCTCCGCTTGCGTGAGCCGGGCCGCTAGGAGCGGTAGTCGGCGTTGATCGAGATGTAGTCGTGCGTGAGGTCGCAGGTCCAGATGCGGCATGAGGCGCTCCCCATCCCGATGTTGACCGCGATCGAGATCTCTGGCTGCTCAAATCGTCGCAGCATGTCCTCCTCGTCCATGGGGACCGTGAGCCCCTTGCGGCAGACCGGCACCCCCATGAAGTCGATGTCCACGTTCGTCTGCTCAAAGGGCACCCCGCACTTGCCCGCCGCCGCGGCCACCCGTCCCCAGTTGGCATCGTGACCGGCGATGCAGGTCTTGACCAGCGGCGAGTTGGCGATTGAGCGGGCCACCGTCTCGGCGTCGCCCTCCGTGGCGGCGCCCATCACATCGACCGTGACCAGCTTGGTCGAGCCCTCCCCGTCGGCGGCGATGGCGCGGGCCAGCGCCTCGCATACGCTGCGGACGGCCTGCGCCACGACCGGGTACGCCGGACTCGCAAGGGTGATGGGCTCGCCCCCCGCCTTGCCGGTGGCAAGCAGGAAGCAGGAGTCGTTGGTGGAGGTGTCGGAGTCGACGGTGACCTTGTTGAAGGTCACGCCCACCGC